>DTPJ01000037.1 GCA_011334435.1 Candidatus Poribacteria bacterium
ACAGATTAAACTTGCAAAGCTTATTTTTTTTGATTCTGGCGATGATATAAGAAAAGTTGCAGATCGTATCGCATTAGACCTTTCAAAGATAGGCATTGAGATAAACGTCAGTCCGTTAAATCGCAGTGACTTTCAAAAAGCTCTTACTGATAGAACTTACTCACTTGCGCTGAGAATCATTAGGATACCATCAGATAAAGTTGACGATCTCAATATGCCATCTTTTATTCCGCTTTTTTATTATGATACAAACGTGCTTCAAAAATCAGAAGTCCAACATCTGCCAAATTTAGTTAGGAAGTCCATCTTTCAATTTGAATATATGTATTTTCTACGCTTATAAAGAGGGGGATAGTAAAATGCCTGTAAAAGTAGGGTTTGGAGCGTCAAAAATAACTCCTGGTCTCGGTGTTTTTATGGCTGGATATTTTCACGAAAGACGGGCAACCGCCGTGCATGATGATCTTTATGCAAGAACTATGCTTTTTGACGATGGCGAGACTATTGCAGGGATACTCTGCTGTGATCTGATATGTCTTCATAGCACAGAGGTGAAAAAGATCAGAGGTTTAATATCAGAAAAAACGGGAATAGAAGGCGAAAACATAATGGTCTGTGCTACTCATACACACACAGGACCTCAGACAAGAAGTTTTCGTATTCCCGAAGGTGGAGAAGCGACGTTAGAATGGCTTGATAGATTTCCAGAAATGGCAGTAGAATCGGTAATTAAAGCAAAAAATGATCTTGAACCATGCACAATCGCTTATGGAATATCTTATGAAGACCGCATAGCATTTAACCGCAGATATAAGATGAAAGATGGAACAGTGCAAACTAACCCCGGATACAAAAATCCTGATATAATTGAGCCTGCGGGACCTATTGATCCAGAAGTCGGTATTCTGTCATTCACTGATCAAGCTGGAAAATTAAAAGCCCTATACGTCAATTATTCTTGTCATTTAGATTGCGTAGGTGGAACTGAGATCTCGGCAGACTATTTTGGTCACATGGCGAGAAGACTACAAGAACGTTTAGACGATAAGCCATTCGTTATATACACAAATGGTGCCTGTGGTGATGTAAACCATATAAACACAAGTAGCCCATATCATCGTCAGGGTCATGAGCATTCAAGATGGATGGGAGAAACGCTTGCTGGTGATGTGTGCGAGGCGTTAAAAAAGATGAAGGATTTATCCTGCGAGAAGGTAGCCGTGGCAAGCAAGATCATCCAACTTCCGATGCGAGAGGACGCAGATAAAAAGATTGGCGAATGTGAAATTCAGGCGATAAGATTTGGCGATATATGCTTTGTCGGAATACCTGCGGAATACTTCGTTGAATTTCAGTTAGACATCAAAAAACGCTCACCATTCAAGCCAACTTTTGTATCGGAACTTGCAAACGGATGGGTAGGATATGTGCCAACAAAGAAAGCTTTTGAAGAAAATATGAAAGATGTCCCTTCTGATCCTATGAAGACTTTTGATCATAAAGGCTATGAGGTGCGATCTGCTTTGTCTCGCGGTTTTCTGCCTGGCATCGGTGAGTTGATGGCAGATACCGCAATTGAGTTAGCGAAAAATTTACAATAATTTAATGATCAACTTTTGTGGACTAAAAGCCAATACTTAAATATTAGAAAGACCTTTCATTTCGTTCAGGGTGACACATAAGTGTCATTTTGAGCGAATAGAGAAATCTCAATTTAATACTCAAATTTAAAATATGATGGAATGGTATAAAGATTGGTTTGGAAAAGAATATTTGCTTGTCTATCCGCATAGGAACGAGTCTGAAGCAAAACGACAGATAGATTTTCTTGAAAAATATGTCGGCATATCAAAAGACGAGAAAATATTAGACCTCTGTTGTGGAAATGGCAGGCATGCGATAGAGCTTAAAAAACTTGGATACGATGTTATCGGCATCGACCTTTCTGAAGAGTTACTTAACTCTGCACGCAAGAAGGCTTCTGAAAATAATATAGACATAAAACTTATTAGATGTGATATGAGGGAAATACCTTACGAGGGTTATTTTGACATCGTTGTCCAATTCTTTACAAGCTTCGGATATTTTGATACCGATGAGGAAAATCAAAAGGTGCTTTCCGCAATATCAAGATCGCTTAAAGTTGGCGGAAAGTTCCTGATTGATTATCTAAATCCTGATTATGTGGTTAATAACCTTGTGGAGAAAGACGAAAAAACATTGTCAGGATTATTGATAAAACAAGAAAGATGGATAGATAGCTTAAAATGTAGGGTAAATAAGAAAATAACAATAATTGCTAATGGTGAAAGTTCAGTATTTAACGAATCAGTCAGAATGTATAGTTTAGATGAGATAAAGGTAATGCTTGGAAAGTCAAAATTGCGATTGACAGATGTCTATGGCGATTTTGACGGTGCAGAATATAATGTTAATTCACCAAGGATGATACTAATTGGTAGAAAAATATAAAGAGGATAGAATTTATTGAAAGTTTTAAGAGATAATACAGGGCTTATAAAAAATAATAAAATCTTTCAGGACTTCATAAATAATCCACAGAAGATCAGCGAATTTTATCCTTTATATTACAAGGATAATTTCGCATGGCAGACAATTATTGATAATGTGAAGTCAAAAAATGCTGATTATAACGAGTTATGCAATGCTCTTGAAAGACAAAATTCAGATTTTGGTATAACTCAAAATACTGCTGATAACATAAAAAGACTTGGATCGGGTTCATCTTTTGCTGTCGTAACAGGTCAACAGACAGGTATATTTACAGGACCATTATATACAATCTATAAAGCCTTGACAGCTGTTAAACTTTCTCAGTATCTTTCTGAGAAATATCAAGCGGATTTTATTCCTATCTTTTGGGTAGAGTCAAACGATCATGATCTAAAAGAAGCCAATCATATAAATCTGTTAAATTCAAATAGCGACATAGTAAAGATTGAATATAATCCTTCCCAATATACCCCTGATTCTTCTATGAAAGACGTTATTATTGACGACACCTTCGCCTTGATCATTGATGAATTGGAGAAATTTCTTCCAAATACAGAGTTTAAATCAGAAATTTTTAGAATTATTCGTGATTCTTATCAACCATCAAAGAGTATAAGCTATGGTTTTGGTCGGATGATGTCGCATCTATTTGGCAAATACGGGCTTGTGCTTATGGACCCATCAGATCAGGAAATAAAAAAGCTCATGTTGCCAATATTTCAAAAGGAGATAGAAAATCCGCTAAAATCAGTTGAAATAATCAATAATGCTGGTGAAAATTTGAGAGCATTAGGTTATGAAAGCCAAATAGAAAAAACAGATGATTCAACCTGCATTTTTATTGAAATAGATGGCGTTAGGCGAAAACTATATTATAGAAATGACAGATTTGAATTTGATTGCTTTGATATGGTATTAAGCAAAAGTGAACTATCCGAGACCTTGCAGATCGCACCTTGGCGATTTAGCCCAAATGTAGCCTTACGTCCTGTAATTCAAGATTATCTCTTGCCGACTGTCGCCTATATAGCAGGACCTGGTGAGACAGCATATTTCGCGCAATTAAAGCAATTATATAGCTATTTTGATGTAAATATGCCGATAATCTATCCAAGGGCAAGTTTAACGATTATTGAGGGCAAAGTTCAAAGGGTGATGGAGAAAAACAACCTTGAAATCTCTGATTTGTTAGAAAATTATGACAAACTGTTCAGCAGGCTTTCAAGGGAACATGCACCTGTGGAGATAGAGGTCTTAATTGAATCGTCAAGATCAAGCATAGAAAAAATCTTTCAGAGCTTATCTGTTGAGCTATCCAGCATAGACCCAAATCTTGCAAACATTGTTGAATCTGCAAGGAAAAAGACTGATCTCCAAATAAGCATACTAAAAGATAAGGCTTATCAATCACAAAGAGGTCGTGAAGAGGTGACAAGAAATCAGATAAAAAGGGCATGTATGAATGTCTTTCCAGAGGGAAAACCGCAGGAAAGGGTCTTTAATATAGTTCAATATTTAAATTTATATGGAACGAAATTCCTTGATGATCTGATGTCTATCATCTCAATAGAGGATATAGGACATTCTGTTCTATTTCTGTAAATAAAATCTCTCTAAATTTTCTTTTTTAGATTTGTAAACTGCTAAGAATAACAAGCGAACATATCAAGTGAGGGTTTGCCAATGGAATTATTATCAAATAGTGATTTTACGTCAAATACATCAAATGCTTTGCCTGATGGTTGGACAATAAGAAATCCTATTGTCCAAAGTGTGAGATGCTCTTTTGAATTTAGCTCAAAAGGCATTTCAGTTAGATCAACGAAAAACCCTTATAGCTTTGGTTCTATTTATCAAGAAATAAAAAATATCAAAGGTGGTTGTGCATACTTAATTAAGGCTAATGCAAAGATAAACAAAATTCACTTTCCTTATAGGTCAATTTTTGTCGCTGTCGCATGGCGAAAAGGTGATAGCGTGATCAACAATGCAGGATTGCTTGTCAAAGGTCCTTATGTTGAAGGGGATTATGCCAAATTTGAAGATGTCTTGACCGCCCCAAAAGAGGCTGATAATGCTATAATTTCGCTTGAAGTAAGATGGATTGACGATGGGACCGTTACTTGGCAAAATGCAAGCATGATTCAAACAGATGTTCCCCCTCCGAGAAAAGTAAAGATTGGCACAGTTTATCTCCGACCATCAACAGGGTCACAGGAGAAAAACTTAGAACTTTGGTGTGAACAGATTGATAACGCAGGCAAACTTGGTTTGGATATTGTCTGTCTTTGTGAAGCTATAACTATGGTAGGGACACCGTTTAATGCCCTTGAATGTGCCCGTCCAATACCAGGAGAGCATACCGATATAATCAGTAGGTCTGCAAAAAAGAACAATATATGGGTTGTTGCAGGACTCATGGAGCTTGCTGACGATAAAGTCTATAATACCGCAGTGTTATTTAACCGAAGCGGTGATATTGCAGGAACATATCACAAAGTCCATCTTCCTGGCGAGGAATGGAAATGGGGTATCACACCGGGAACAGAATACCCAGTTTTCAAGACGGATTTTGGCATTATTGCGATGCAAATTTGCTATGATTGGTTCTTCCCAGAAACAGCAGCGATCTTTGCAATGAATGGAGCAGAGATTATTTTTGCGCCAACTTGGGGCAATACCTTGCCTGATCACGATGGCATCGCTGATGGAGAGACAGTCTTCCGCGTTAGGGCAAGAGATAACGGCGTTTATATGGTTCCGTCGGTTTATGATGGCAATAGTATGGTAATTGACCCTGTGGGACGTATACTCGCGTCAAGCAAAGGTCAAACTGGCGTCTTCTGGGCAGAAGTTGATCTAAATGTTAGAGAAGCGTTAGACTGGGTTGGTCATTGGCGTTCATTAGTCCATCGTAACCGAATGCCTGAAACCTATTCAAAGCTACTTACATATCCACAAGTCTTTATATAAGGAGATCAAACGTGAATGTTATTGTCGTTATTACTGATAGCCTTAGAGTAGATCATGTTGGATGCTATGGTTCTTACGTTAAGACGCCAAACATTGATCGTCTTGCTAACGAAGGTGTGAAATTTACACGAGCTTATAGCGAAAATTTGCCCACTATGCCGACCAGACGTAGCTGGTGGACAGGCAAGTATCATTTCCATTCCGCAGGCTGGCAACCTTTCACACCTGATGATTATCTTTTAGCAGAAATATTATGGGATCAAGGATATACTTCTGCTTTCATAACTGATGTATATCATACTCATAAGCCTGTTTACAACTGTGGACGAGGATTTGATACGACAATTTTTGTTAGAGGTCAAGAATATGACCCATGGATAATAGACCCGAATATCAAAGTCAATGTTGACGAGTCACCGATCCACAGAATGCGAGGCGGAGAAGGCAGAGAATCTGACAAAATTTGGCGGGAAAGATTTGAACAATATCTTAAAAACTGCACAGTCCGAAAAACAGAAGAGGATTATTGTGTAGCACGAACCGTTAAAGAGGCGATCAGATGGCTTGAATACATCACGAAAAAACAAAAAGACAGGTTATTCCTTTGGGTTGATCTATTTGATCCTCATGAGCCATGGGATCCTCCACCACCATATAACCGTATGTATACAGATAAAAATTATAAAGGTCCTGATTTAGTTGATCCTGTCCCAGGCGATGTAGAAGGATATATGACACCAGAGGAAGTCCAACATACGAAGGATTTATACGCTGGTGAAGTGACTTTTGTAGATAAATGGGTCGGCATCCTTCTTGATTATATTAAAGACTGTGGCATTGATGAAAATACACTCATAATGCACACTACCGATCATGGCGAACCATTCGGCGAACATGGATTTATCCGAAAAGCGCGTCCGCGTAATTACGAGGAACTTATACACATACCTTGGATTATCCGTCCCCCTGATCTTATCAATCGTGGAAAAGAAATAGATGCGATAGTCCAAACGGTTGATATGCTTCCGACTATACTTGAATTTTTAGGCATAAGATCGGATAAGTTGACGTTAAAATTCACAGAACCAGACCAATCAAGCAAAAGCGATAACATATTCCCACAAGACCTCGTAACAAGACAAAAAAGACAGGTATTAGGCGGGTGTAATCTAATGCCGTTAATAGAGGGCAAGGCTGATCATGTCCGCGATATAGCTTTTGGCGGACATCATAATAGGGAATGGTATGCACGAACAAAAGAATGGACTTATCTTTTGCCAATTGATGGTAGTCGTCCGCCAGAGCTTTATTTCCGCATAAATGATCCACAAGAGCAGAATAACGTCATAAACGAAAATCCAGAGATTGCGTCAGCACTTGAATTAGAATTAAGGCGTTTTGTTGATATGCTTGGTCAGATGGAATAATTGTATTAGTTATTTTTGGTTTTTGGACGTTTTCTGAAATAGAGGGACTTTATAAACAGTTTAATTGAATAATAAATTGTCCGAACTCATATCCGATCTTCAGATAAACATCTTGATTGAAATAGCAATATAATGTTATAATACTTTGTAGAGTCAAAAATGAATTTAAAATTATAGCTTTTCAGGGGGCGAATTATGAGATTTTTTTATGCGTTGATTATTGTTTTTTTATGCTTGAATATTTTTAGTTGTGCCGACAAAGACGATGGAGAGGCAAGAATAAACCTAAATCTGAAACTCGCTCCGAGTGAAAAGCAGGAAATAGAGATAACCAGAGTTATTGTAACAGTCTCTGGTTTTGATATTCAGACACAGGAGTTTGAATTAAAAGTTGAGGGCAGAAAGGCAACAGGAGCGATAGCCATACCAGCGGGAGAAGAAAGAAATATCGTAGTTAGAGCTTATGCAGGTGATAGTCTTGAATACGAAGGATCAACAATAGTTGATCACCCCAAACCAGGACAAGAGATCCGCGTCGATCTTACGTTGAAGCCCGTCAGGACGCAAGAAGCAGAAGTTATCTTTGAAAATGGAAATATCGGCGGAGTTTACAATAGACCAACCAAAGATACCGTATTTACAATTAATGAACCTTACGTAATAACTGAAATCACAAATTATCATTGGAATAACGGCAATGGTGCAACTCCTGGGACAATAGCCCTCAAAGGTGCAAATAAAACTTACGGACCTTGGAAAGCTTCTGGCAAGCCCGGTCAAGGCGGAGTGCCAAATGCTTATTGGATTGTATATCCTAACGAAACGATACCAGCTGGCACTTATACAGTTATAGACTCTGATCCTAATACATGGTCACAAAACTTTGAATCTAATGGTGAAGGGTTTACAAGGATAGTTGGCTATCCTGCAAGCAGAGGAACAGGAACGGATACATCAGGAAACGATGCGAAAATGGTATTGATCCCTGCTGGTGAATTCGTTATGGGGTCCGATGATGAAGGTTATAATGCAAGACCAGCTCACACTGTATATCTTGACGCATTCTATATTGATATGTATGAAGTCACTAACGCTCAATATCGTAAATTTATTCAAGCAACCGGGCGAAAAGAACCCGAAGGTTATAAACTTATAGACGACGCAAAATTCGATTATGAAGAATGGGGATTTAAGCCTTGGAGTGATCCGAATTTCAACGCCCCTGATATGCCAGTTGTTTGTGTCTCATGGGAAGATGCAAATGCTTATGCTAAATGGGTTGGTAAGCGACTTCCGACAGAGGCGGAATGGGAAAAAGCCGCCCGCGGAGGATTAGTTGGACAAAAGTATCCTTGGGGAAACAATTTACCGCCTACTTCCAAAGTTGGAAATCTCGCCGATATAAGTTTTAGAAAGGCTTTTAACTCGCTTCCTATTATTGAACAGTATAATGATGGTTGGACATATATTGCACCAGTTGGAAAATTTCCACCTAACAAATACGGGCTATATGATATGTGTGGAAACGTAAGCGAGTGGTGTTCTGATTGGTATGATGAAAACTACTACTCTAATTCTCCGAAACAAAATCCAAAGGGTGCTACATCAGGGATAGAGCGATCTGTTCGTGGTTCATCGTGGGCTTTTTGGGAGCCTGATATGTTATATAATTCTATGCGCGGATATTTGGAACCACAAGATGCCTATAATTTCGTAGGTTTTCGCTGTGCTAAATCAAAATAAGAAGGATATAATTAATCACTAACTTATGGTTGATATTGATAAAATTGAGGATTTCCTTAAAGGGACAAAATATTGTGATAAAGATAATCCATTAATACAATTTGTTGCAAAAGAACTTGTCCTTCCATGTAGAGGTAACATTATTTGCTCAGCTATTCAGATATTTAACTTCGTCAGAGATGAAGTCAAATACAGTTTTGACTATTGGAACGTCAAAGCGTCTGAAACGCTTGAAAAATTAAGCGGAATGTGTGCAAATAAGGCAAACCTTCAAATTGCCTTGCTCAGAGCCATAGGTATTCCTGCTGGGTATATGGTGCTTCGTATAAAAAAAGAAGCCCTAAAAGCAATAGCTACTGATGAAATATATGAAAAAAGCTCAAATATGATCATACATGTCTATTGCTGTGTCCTGCTTAATGGTGAATGGATCGGGGCAGATGCCACAGTTGATAGAGAGCTTTACGAAGCTGCCTATGCAGATATGCCTGACTGGGATTATCTGGAATGGAATGGATTAACGCATCTTCACATTTCCGACAATTATATAACAGATGTGTCTGGTCCTTTTTCTAACATAGATGAATATATGGATATGCCTCATCGGTTCTTAAACGATGACATTGCTAACAGAGCTAATGAATATATAGAGGAATTAAGGTCAAAGGTGAGATTGCCGATTGCTTAAATATGAAGAAAGGACATATAGGGATTGGGTCAAACACGACGATCTTGTTACCGTTAGAGTTGTAGAGGAAGAGACAGATTTACTTATCTCTGGGATCATAGACTTAAAAAAACAGGCGGAAAGGTCTGTATCATATTATCGCAATCAAATCAAAGATTACATCTCCAAAGATCACAAGTTCTCAATAGCTCTTAAACCGATTGACGTCGCGCAAGATGCCCCAGAGATCGTCAAAGACATGGCTAATGCCTCTTATATGGCTGGCGTAGGACCTATGTCAGCAGTCGCTGGTGCTATCGCTGAATTTGTCGCAAAGGATTTGACATCATTGAGCGATCAGTTGATAATAGAAAATGGCGGGGATAATTTCATAAAATCATCTGTCCGTAGGATTGTTGGCATATATGCGGGCAGATCACCATTTACCGGCAGATTAGGAATACAAATAGAACCCGATCAAACACCATTAGGAATATGCACATCGTCAGGAACTGTTGGGCATTCACTAAGCTTTGGAAGGGCTGACGCTGTTATCATCTTGTCAAAATGGACTGCACTTGCAGATGCGGTTGCCACTGCGACAGGCAATATTGTCAAAACCGAAGATGATATAAAAAAAGGAATTGATTTTGCACGTTTTATTGATGGTGTAGAAGGTGCGGTAATCATCGTTGGTTCTAAAATTGGCATCTGGGGAAATATCAATTTGGTCAAAACCGAAAATGAGAATTCTTGTCATCTCACACTCAGCAATACAGCCGACTTATCATAGAAAATTTGAGGAAATATCCAAACTTGGCGATGTATCAATACGCGTTATCGTGCCAGAAAAATGGGTTGAAAATACACAAGTGCTTCATTTTTCTAAGATTGATAAACCAAATCTGACATTTATACCAGCAAAAGTGACCTTCCCAGGTTACGGAAGCAGATTTTTCTTTATAAGCAATATAGCTAAACATTTCTACGAATTCAAGCCAAACATAATCCATTTAGAAGAAGAACCTTGGAGCCTTTGTGCCATTCAGACTATCATATTGAGAAAAATACTGTGTCCAAAAAGTCCGCTGATATTTCGCACATCGCTTAGCATACCGATAAAACAGAGATTTAACTTCTTAGCGGAATCTATTGAAAAGATCACTTTTAGGGAATCTGATTTTGCTTTTATATTAAGCGAGAAAGCGGGCAAAATTCTAAGGCAAAAAGGCTATAAAAAAGATATGAAAGTAAGCCCTAATGGAGTAGATTCGGCGGTTTTCAGAAGAATAGATGTAAGCGAACTAAAACAGAAATTAGGTATAACCGAAGACGATTTTATCATTGGCTACGTGGGCAGAATTATGCGAATGAAAGGTCTTGATACCTTGTTGAAATCTTGCTCAATGATAGACAGAAAATATAAGTTGCTTTTAGTTGGTAGTGGCGATTATAAAGATGATCTGATTTTATTAGCAAGAGATTTAGGCATAATAGATAAGCTAATTTTGGTCGGTGCGGTCTCTGCAATGGAAGTGCCGAAATATATGAATTGTATGAATGTCCTCGTTTTGCCATCTATAACAACTCCGGGTTGGGTAGAGTTCTTCGGGCGTGTGCTTGTTGAGGCTATGATGTGTCAAGTGCCTGTCATTGGCTCAAGCTCTGGTGAGATACCAAATGTAGTTGCAGACGCAGGTCTGATATTCCAAGAGGCAGACCCGTTTGATCTAAAAGATAAGTTATTAACCATTATTGATAACGTTGATTTGAGAGATGAATTAATAAAAAAAGGAAGCGCTAGGGCTTCCTCATTATACACTTGGGAGTCAATTGCAAAGGACACTTATGAGACCTATTGTTCGTTGCTCTGATTGAAAAGACGGTCTAAGCAGGATATTTGTATCCACTATTTTTCAGATGTGCGTAATATACTTTCACTTTTTCTAAGAACTCGGATTCAGTTTCCTTTCCCAGATCAATCTCGCGCATTAGTTTCTTTGGACCTTTATTATAGGCAATTAGCGCCTTATCTATATCTCCGAACTTATTGTGCATCATATTTAAGTATTGTATGCCTAATTTGATGTTGAATTCTGGGTCATATAAGGAACTGACGCCGAGATACTCATAATTTAGCTTTGGTGACAACCATTCTGCTGTATCTGGCATTATCTGCATTAGACCTATCGCGCCCCTATCTGATATTGCATGTTTGTCAAAGTCGCTCTCTGCTTTCATTATAGCCAAGACTAATCTCCAATCATATCCATACTTTATGCTTTCTTTATGAATTATGTTAGCATAATATATCGTGTATCTCTTTTCCAAATTTGGCTGAAACATGCTTATAGCTTTTGCTATTTGATCTATGTTATTTGTCTTTATCTTTTTTACATTATTTTGGATATATGAAATTGGCTGATAGCTCGTTGTTATCTCATTATAGCAATATTGAAATACTAAACCAGCCTCCAAAGAGATCCAAAAAGCAACGCATAATAAAACTTGTGTCCGTGTTACTGTAGCATTGATTAGCTTCCTCCCTATTTTTTTAATTTCCCTAATAAAATACACTCCCTTCACAAAAAGAGACTACATGATACAGTTATCGGTTATGTATTTTTTAGGCTATACCTTAATGCAGAGACCAATATTATATTTAACAACCAAACAGAAAAATATGTTCCTATTTATTACAAGAATTGTGCCATTTATTGTTTTATGTGTTGTTTGCTGTTGTTTTTTATTTTTTGACCATCAAGTAAGGAAACGAAAGTTGCAAAATGCGACATAAATCTGGGATTAGCTTTATAAATGATCTTTATCAACTACCTGTGTGATTGAAAATTTGTCCAAATAGATTTCACTTGACTTTGTCAATAAGTATAGGTATAATGATAACAGGGATAATTATATCTTGAATAAAAGGGAAATATCGGTGCGGCGTGCATTGTTATAAATATGTAATATTTTTATCTTTTTGATGTGCATTGGAACTCATGCTTTTAACTTATCTTTTCTCTCTGTCCTGTAAAGCTGGGTTATAGACAATGCACTATGTAAGCGTGAATTTAAAAAAATAATTGACTTGTGTATTTTTTAATTTTATTAAATCACACTAAACTTTGGACAGTTTACAAATTATAATTGCATATTTAGTTAGAAAATCACTCTAAATCTCCCTTTTCCAAAGGGAGACTTTTAGGAATCCCCTCTTTGAAAAAAATGACTTTTTAGTTTCCCCTTTGAGGGATAAAGGGGGATTTTAAGATTTTCTCTTCCTAACAAAAGTAAATTTGATTGACTAACAATATTTTTTAACTTAAAATTGTCCAAACTTTAGTAAATCACAAAGAAAGGGAAATAAGGTATGAAATACGAAAAACCGAAATTAATTGATTTATCTGAGGAGACATTTACTGAAGGTGCATGTGGAGGGGGACTAGATCCAACAGGCGCATGCAAATCAGGAACATTGCCGCAAGGTAACTGCACTACTGGCTATAATGCTATAAATGGTGGTTGTATTAATGGTCCTAACCCTAAAGTATCATGCCAAGCAGGCGGGAATAAATAAAGTTAAAAACTCACTCATTTTAACATCAGTATATATTAACAGTATATATTAAAATGTTAAAATAAGCAAAAATTTTAGGCTCATGTTAAGCTACTGTGAGAACACTTAATGGCGTTTGACAGTGATTAACAAGCCATAGATAGAACTTTAACATAAACATTCCCTCTATGATCTCATTTCATAGAGGAAATGTATCATAT
>DTPJ01000682.1 GCA_011334435.1 Candidatus Poribacteria bacterium
CATTTGTCATATCCATAACCTTTTTTACAACGTCATCTTTGTTTGGATTTATGGTATCATCAGCGCCGAGTTCTTTTGCCATTTCAAGTCTGCTTTCTATGGGGTCGCTGACAATGACTCTTGCCCCTTGATGTTTGGCTAACTGGATATGTAACATTCCGATCGGTCCCGATCCTATAATGACAACATCATCACCAAAGGAAATATTAGTATTTTTAGAGCCATTTATACAACACGCTAACGGTTCTGTAAATGTTGCTTCTTCGTAGGAAACATTATCAGGAATAAGTCTCAGATTAGATGCGATAGCAACGCCATATTCCGCAAATCCGCCTTTAACCTTTTCGTTTTGCGTTTTTTGGCAATAGTTAAAGATACCTTTTCTGCAATAATAACATTTTCCGCATACGACCCTCCAATCAGCTGAGACTCTATCGCCGATCTTAAATCCTTGAAAATCGCTACCAATTTCTATGATTTCGCCGACCCATTCATGTCCAAGTGTCCGAGGGTATCCGCCCTGTCTTAAACCAGTATAAGACCTAACATCAGTAGGGCATACTCCACAAGCCTTTACTTTTATCAATGCTTGTTCTTGTGTAGGTTGCTTAATATTAGTTTCCTCAATTCTGACGTCCTTTGGATTATATAAAACCGCAACTTTACCTTTTTCTATCATTTTTCGCCCCTTCCAAATTGCTCATATAGCTTTTCCTATTAGCAAATCCTTATGCACCAGCAGTAAAGAGATTATAAGCATTATTAAAGAAAACATCTTCAATATCAGCTTTTGTCAGACTACATGCCATAGAAGCGTTCTTAAAAGATAATATCTGCTCGTAGAGAAGAAAAGTGTATGTGTCTTCCTCCTCAATATTTCGTCTTGTTCTATTATCTGTCCAATCTGCTTTCCAGACATAGTTTATATATTCGTCGCCTTCACATATCCTTTTAGCCCGCATAGCAGTTATCGGCATATCACTGCCAAAGAGTATTCGTTTTGTGCCAACTTCACGGATAAGCAATTCCATTACAGGTTGATTTGTGTTAGCGGATATGTCAAAAAGCAAGTTTTCACAATCTTTTAATGCAGGTATGCCTATTAGACCATGTCTTGGACAGTATGAGCGACCTATATGTGCAATAATAAGTTTTATTTTTGGATACCTTTTTGATATTTCTCTAAGTTGTGATATATTTACAGGGTCAGCTAATCGGTCAGGACGTGCTATATGTAGCATAACGATCCAGCCATATTTTTCTGCTAATTTCAAATGATGGTGTGGAAGATAGTCAAATATTGTTATATCTTTGTCAGGAATAGCATCCTTTACCATACTCGGATAGGGCTTTATCCCACTAAATCTGCCAGATTTCATTCGCTTGATCAGCTCATCTTCAGTCCAATCAGGCATAGTCCAGATCAGTCCCCATATATTATCGTATCTTTCTAATTCCTCTGCTAAATATTTATTTCTCTCATCTACATCTTTACGATCACTAATGGGAAAACAGACGGGAAAAACCTCTTTTCCGGGGAAAAGTTGCAGATAAGCTTCAAGCAATTTAGGGACAAGCATCCCATGTCCAAAAGTGACCCAATCTGCCCAGAAAGTAGGCATCGGATCGCCCGGCTGAAGCCCAGGGTTATTGCTGGAATGCGAGTGAATATCTATTATCTTATCAGGGAGAAAATCTTTTAAGTGTTCTTTGTAAAATGGCAGATCAACTTTGAAATAATGTGGAACAATATCTAATCGTCCTTGTCTTAAATCGTTCATTTTTGTTACCTCGTGTTGTAAGCTTTCAGTTTTCAATATTGATTATATTTTACATAAGATATAGCGAAAAACACAATAGCCAATTTTTGCCTTGAGACTGTATTAATTTAGTAGGCAACAAAAAAGCCATCTGTTATAATATACTCCGTATTTATAATAAACAAAATAAATAAACAAAGGAGAAACAGATGGCTGATAATATTATAAAACAAGATGATCGCATGAAACAAGAAGAAATATTGCAGTAACTTCAATCCATCTTTGCATAGTCAACATGCTTCCAGCCTTGGGTTAGAGCATTAAAGGAACTGATTACTTTGAATTACCTACTAAATTAATACAGTATCGCAGGAAAACTTGAATATTGACAATAAGTCATCTTACTGATATAATAAATGTGTTTGTGTGCAAAAGATATTTCATTAGCAATATTCAAGAAAAATCAGAAAAATTCTACCTATCAAATACTATGATTTTTCTAATCAGAAACTATTTACAAAGAGAAGGACGGACTTAGATGTATGCAATATTTGAAACTGGCGGAAAACAATACAAGGCTTCTGCGGGAGATATTATCAATATAGAAAAAACAGATATTTCTGAAGATGGAAAAGTAGAGCTTAAAAATGTCCTTATGCTTGTTGATGAAGATCAAGTGGAAATAGGAAAGCCCAATGTTGAAAACGCATCAATAGTAGGACATTTAATTGAATATGTAAAAGGCAAAAAGATAATAGCTTTTAAGTCTAAAAGGCGAAAAGGCTATCATAGGAAAATCGGTCATAGGCAAACCTATATGAAGATACAAATAGATGAGATAAAGACAGGTGATCAGCCCGTCTCTTATGCACAAGATAGTGCTGAGGAGGTAACAAATAATGGCGCATAAAGCAGGACAAGGTAGTTCTCGTAACGGTAGAGATAGTGCAGGAAAAAGGTTAGGTATTAAGGAATTTTCTGGCACTTTTGTCACAGCTGGTAGCATACTCGTCAGACAAAGAGGCACAAAGGTTCATCCCGGCAAAAATGTCGGCGTTGGAAGAGATGATACTCTATTTGCCCTAACTGACGGATATGTTAAATTTGAAAGAAAAGATAAAACAAGAAAGAAAGTAAGCGTGCTTGAGGCGATTAATTAGAAAAAACCTATAAAATACCTATAAAAACCTAAGAACCACGAAGACTTGTAAATAGTTTTCAGTTATCAGAGTTATTTTTATTGTTTATAATCAAAACTGAAAGCGAAATAGATTAATATCTTCGTGGTTTTTTTGTAATAGGATAATGGATTACTATGTTTGTAGATCAGGTCAAAATTCACGTCAAGGCAGGAAATGGCGGAAACGGATGTATAAGTTTCAGACGGGAAAAATCCGTCCCCAGAGGAGGACCAAATGGGGGAGATGGTGGAAAGGGCGGAGACGTCATCGCACAGGCAGTTGAACATCTTAACACGTTAGTAGAACAATATTACACTCAGCATTATAATGCAAAAAACGGCGAACATGGCAAAGGAAAAAATATGCACGGTGCTGATGGTGAGGATATGATCATAAGAGTTCCACCCGGAACAATCATCACAGATGCGAAAACAGGGGAGATAATCGCAGATTTAACGTCTGCTGGTCAAACTGCCATTCTTGCCAGAGGTGGACGAGGAGGAAAAGGGAATACCAGATTCAAAAGTAGCACAAATCAAGCCCCTAAAGTCGCTGAAAAAGGGGAACCCGGCGAAGAAAAAGACCTGATCCTTGAATTGAGACTGATCGCTGATATAGGTCTTGTCGGATACCCAAATGCGGGGAAATCATCTATCCTTTCAAGAGTGTCCTCTGCGAAGCCGAAAGTCGCCGATTATCCTTTTACAACTTTGGTTCCCGTGCTTGGAGTCGTCAGAATAGACGAAGAAAAGAGCTTTGTCCTTGCCGATATTCCCGGATTAATAGAAGGGGCGCATAATGGGGCAGGTTTAGGAGATGAATTTTTAAGACATATAACACGCACAAGGGCATTAATCCATGTCGTAGATTTGGCTTCTGTTGATGGTCGTGACCCCGTAGATGATTACGAAAACATCAATGAAGAGCTTTCCCTTTATGACGAAAAATTAGCTGGACTCCCGCAGATCGTTGCAGGAAATAAAATTGATCTTCCATCGGCGAAAGATGGGTTAAGAAAATTAGAAAGGCATCTTGCAAAAAATTCGGATCGTAAAGTTATACCCGTCTCCGCACTTACAGGAGAAGGCATTCAAACTTTATTATATTCTGCTTATGAATTATTAGAAGGCATTCCCAAAGCCAAAGAACAAGAGCAAATTGATGTTATAGAATATAGCTATGAGCCTATTTTCAACATTGAAAAGCAAGGGGGAAAGTATATTTTGTCAGGAAAAGCTGTCAGGCGTGCTGTCCTTATGACTGATATGGAGAACGAATTCGCAGTCAATCTTTTGCACAATAAATTGAAAAAAATGGGCATAATAAGGGCATTGCAAAAAGCAGGAGCGAAAGATGGCGATACAATCGTCGTTGATGATGTGGAATTTACTTTCATGTCTTGACAGCGAAGTTGTTACTTGACATTTAAAATGCTAATAATATATATTTTCAATGTGTAATATTTAATCCGTAAAGGCTTTAATTTATTTTCCTATTACTTTGAGGGAATTGATAATTATGCGCTTTATTGGCTGTAAGGAAAAATTACTAGATTTTATCGGTGATTTTGTCAGACAGAAAGATATTAAGTTTAAAACATTCTGCGATCTTTTCGCTGGAACTGGTAGTGTTGCAAAATATTTCAAAAGACTTGGTTATAAAATAATCTCCAATGATCTTCTATATTTTTCTTATGTTCTTCAAAAAGTGTATACAGAGCAAAATCAATACCCTAAGTTTATTGAACTCATTAAATATTTAGGAATTGACACTTTTAATGAAGGACTTTTTATCAGCGAAAATCAGGATGCGAAATCTGTCATTAATTATTTAAACAATATTGAAGGTATTGAAGACTTTATTTACAACAACTATTCTCCAGAAGGGACTCAAAATCAACCTAATGTAAGAAAATACTTTACTGGTAGTAATGCAAAAAAGATAGATGCGATTAGAGAAAAAATAGAGGAATGGAAAGGAAAAGGTTTATTAAATGAGCAAGAATATTTTTTTCTCTTATGTTCGCTTATTGAGTCCGTCCCTTTTGTTTCTAATATTAGTGGAACCTATGCTGCTTTTCTAAAAGAATGGGATAAAAGAGCTTTTAAAACACTGACATTGGAAACGCCAGAAATAATAAAGAGCAATGAAATCAATGAAGTTTTCAATATTAATGGTTTATCATTATTAGATCAAATAGAGGAAATAGATGTCTTATATTTAGACCCACCATACAATGAAAGGCAATATACACCGAATTATCATATTCTAGAAACGATAGCAAAATGGGACAAACCCTATATTAAAGGTGTTACTGGAATGAGACCTTATGAGGAGCAAAAGTCAGAATTTTGTAATTCAATGACTGGGCTTAAAGCACTTGAAGAAATAATAAAGAAAAATAATTTTAAGCATTTAATTTTGAGCTACAATGATGAAGGAATTATACCTGAAAAAGAGATATTAGGATTATTTAATAAATATGGGAAAGTTGAGTTAGTAGAGTTAGATTATCAACGTTATAAAAGTAATAGCAATGGAGAAAGAAAAGAAAAAGTAAAAGAGAGGATGTATTATTTTGTCCCGTTAGATCAAAAAAAAGGAACTAAGGAATTAATTCGGCTAACTTCAACGGAAATTAGAAAAAATGAAAACTTTTTGCCTTTATCGTCTAATAATAAAACTATTAATGATAATTTGTTTCCATCTGATAATTTAATAATACCTAATAAATCCAAAACATCAATTGAAAATAAATTAAATGATTTAAGTGGTCCTGAATGGCTTTATTTCTTAAATTCCGTTGAGGTTACTCATTATCCAACAAATGGCTCAGATGGATTTGCTCATTATCTAAGAAAAAAACATCCTTCGCCAAAACCACCACAATTAATGAAAAAATTTATAGACTTTTTTACAAAAGAAAATCAAAATGTTCTTGATCCATTTATGGGAGTTGGAGGCACATTAATTGCTTGCTCTTTATCAAATAGAAATGGAATAGGAATAGATTTATCAAGCGAGTATATTAATATTTATAGATTAGTCTGTAAAGAGCTTGGTATTAAAGAGCAAATATCTATTGTAGGTAATTCGCTTCAAATTGATGAGTTGTTAGAAAAAGATACCGTTGTTGACTTTATTCTCACGGATCCTCCGTACGGTGAAATGCTAAGTAAAAAGAGAACAGGTCAAAGAAAAAAGAAAACAGGAGAAGCTGTTGCTACTCCATTTACTGATTATGAAGTGGATTTAGGTAATATGGATAGGGATTGCTTTCTTGAATCCTTAAAAGATGTGATACAAAAATCTATGAAATATCTTAAACCTAAAGGTTATATAGCAATTTTTGTTAAAGATTTACAACCCAAGAATAGAGATCATAATATGCTTCATTGTTTAGTAACGAATAAATTATTAGAAATACCTAATTTATCATTCAGAGGTTATAAAATATGGTATGATGCAACTCAGAAGCTTTATCCGTTTGGTTATCCTCATGCTTTTGTTGCTAATCAATTTCATCAATTTATACTAATATTCCGTAAGGAAAAATAAATATGGAAAGTAAGAATCTTTGGATTTTAACAGAAGAAAGACCAAAGCAAGAAGTAATTACCATTATATTAGACAAATTTGCGCGAGATAATCAATGGGCTTGCTTTATAGATACTATAAGGATTCTACCAATATTAGAAAATAACAAGTTTTCCTTTCTATATGAAGTAATTGGTTTTTACTGTAAGAAAATTGGAAGGGTATTTATCAAATCTGTCAGTGGTTCTTCCAGTTTTGTTGATTTCTTGATTTTTTACCAAGAAAAACAACCAGAAATAAATGATATGCCACTATATGCAATAGAAGAGACAAAAACAGATGATAGTGAAAGCCGTAATACAGGGATTTATCAACGTTGCTCAAAATTTGTTTTTATCAGTTATTATTATCCCGATATTAGAAAAATTATGCTTTATAACTTAAAGGTGAAACAAAAGGAAAAATCAACGGATACTTATATTTTTGGAACAAGGTTGTTATTAACTCTTGGAGTAGAGATTTTAGGCAAAGAATTAGATAAAAATATTTTTAAGCCTTTTAATTCAATAGATGAAATTATCGAATTTAAGAAAAATATGCGCAAGGCACCCAAAGGAAATGTTCCAATATTAATTGACAAAAAAGATGATCAGATAACAATTTCTGGAAGACTAATTAAAAATAACAGATTATCACATGATCCTAACATAGGTGCTTTAAGTTTAATAAGTGCAAGTCTCAGAAAACTTGGTTGGAAAAAAAGAATCGTAATAATAAATCACGGATTAGGACAAAACCATATTTATTCGGAAAACAAGTTCATCAGAATTGCTAAAAAATTATCTATTGAAATTGATGGATTAAATATATCTTCTGAAAAAAATGAAGACAATTATTGGAAATATGAAACAGAGGGAGAAAAATTAGGAACAATTTTTATACATATTGTGGTTGAGAACTTCACCGAAGGTTATTCTATCTTTGAAAATCATGCAGGTTGTGAAAAAGGCTATTTCATAACAAAAGAAGGAAGTTATATTCCTCTAAAAAAATATTCGGATAGAAAAGCATATAAAAATGGAGATAAAAAACGAATAATTACTATTCCTGACTTGATTCTGATTGACTTTGGCAGAAGTGAAATTATTAACATTGAAGGTAAAAAATATCAATTTCGTCAAAAAGGAATAGAAGAATTGGAAAAATTTATAGACATAGAGGAACATTATATAAAAAAGCATTATTCAGAATTTAAGATTTTACGTACTGTTGTTTTATATGGAAGTAAAGAAAATAAAATTGTTGAAATTGAAGTTGGTTTTTTACTCAACAAAAATGGTGATCTTATTTTAGGAATAAAAGCGCCAGAATTGTTTAAGGAAGCAATTAAGAATTTAATTGATTTTTGGTCATCATAAATAAATTTGACAAATTATAGATGAAAAAAATTGACAGAAAAAGCATATTTGCTAATATTAGACGGATTGTCGTTAAAGTCGGCACCAGCAGTATAACATCGCTTGATACAAAACTTGATCTTGGCAAGATCGGAAATTTAGTAAAAGACCTCGTTCAAGTAAAATCAAGCGGAAAAGAGGTAGTCCTTGTCACATCAGGAGCTATCGCTACTGGCATGGGCAAACTTGGCTGGAAAAAACGACCTGACACAATTCCCGGCAAGCAAGCGGCTGCTGCTGTCGGTCAAACCCATCTTATGCGGATATATGAACTCGTATTCGGCGAATATGATCAGTTAGTTGCTCAGATATTACTGACACAAGGCGATATAAACGACAGGAAACGATACATAAACGCAAGCAATACTATATCAACGCTTCTGCAAGCCAACGTCATCCCAATAGTCAACGAAAATGACACTGTCGCTGTTGATGAGATCAAAGTCGGCGATAACGATACTCTGTCTGCACATCTGATAAACCTTATCAAAGCCGATCTTCTTATCATTCTCTCAGATGTAGATGGATTTTATGATAATAGCGGTAAAGTCATAGATGTAATACCTGCAATTACACCTGAAATTAAGGCAATGGCAGGCGGAGAAGGTAGCGCTGTATCAACTGGGGGAATGATAACCAAGCTTAAAGCAGCAGAGATCGTCACCAATGCAGGCGAAATAATGGTCATTGCAAATAGTCAAAAGCCTAATATAGTATCAAGAATCCTTAACGGTGAAAATGAGGGGACTATTTTCCTTCCAAAAGGCGATAAATTGCCAAGCAGAAAACGATGGATAGCATCTACACATCACAAAGGCACAATAAAAGTTGATTCTGGGGCGAAAGATGCTTTAATAAAACATGGCAGAAGTCTTTTGCCATCTGGTATAATAGAAGTAGTTGGCGATTTTGAATTCGGCGATACTGTCAGATGTGTTGACGAGGAAAACGTTGAGTTTGCAAAGGGTTTAACCAATTATAGCTCTGTGGAAGTCAATTTGATAAAAGGAAAAAAGACAAACGAGATTGAATCTATACTTGGTCAAATATACTATGATGAGGTGATCCATAGAGATAACCTTGTCTTGATTGGGAACCAGTAATGATAAAAATTAGCTTTGTCCTTACATTCTTTTTATCAATCATAACAATATTTTCATCAATAGAGGCTATAAACATGCAGGAAAAAACAAATTCTGATCCGAGAAACATTGAGAACGGCTTACCCATATATCAACATGGTTATTGTGATCAGCCTTATGTTGTGATCGCAAAAGATGGAACTTGGTTATGCACATTTACGACCAGTTCAAGCTATGAAGGATCAAAATCGCAATATATAATGGCGACTACAAGTAAAGATTTCGGAAAAACTTGGACAACTCCTGTTGAAATAGAAAGTCCTAATGGACAAGAAGCATCTTGGGCAATGCCTTTGATCAACGAAAACGGTCGGATATATGTTTTCTACATCTATAATGGAGATAATATTCGCACATTGCCTGATGGGAAACCAATAAGAGCAGATATGATCGGTTGGTACTGCTATAAATACTCAGATGATAACGGCAAAACATGGTCTGAACGTCATCGTCTTCCTGTTAGAATTACTGCTTGTGATCGTGCAAACCAATGGAAAGGCGAAGTGCAAATAATGTGGGGCATTGGAAAGCCTATAATTTATGAAAAATCGGCGTTTTTTGCCTTCACAAAACTTGGAAAATATATGCTTGATGACGGTGAAGGTTGGTTTTTCCGTTCAGATAATATATTAACCGAAACAGATGTCTCTAAAATAGATTGGCAAATGTTACCAGACGGAGAATATGGGCTTCGTTCATCGGAATTTGGTTCTGTTCAAGAGGAACATAACATTGTAACGTTATCAAATGGCGATATTTACTGCATGTATCGCACAGTTATGGGGTATCCAGTGAATTCTTATAGCCGAGATGGCGGACACACTTGGTCAAAACCCGAGATCGCAACTTATGCCAATGGACGTCCTATAAAGCATCCAAGGGCATGTCCAAGAATATGGAAGACAAAGAATGGAAATTATCTTCTATGGTTCCATAATCACGGCGGAAAAGATTTCTCTGATAGAAGTCCTGCATGGCTTTCAGGCGGAATTGAAAAAAACGGCATTATAATGTGGTCTCAACCTGAAATTGTTCTTTACAGTCACGATCTATCTTACGAAACTGGAAGGATAAGCTATCCAGACCTTGTAGAACAAGATGGCAGGTATTGGATCACAACAACGCAAAAGACAAAGGCTACTGTGCATGAAATAGATGCGGAATTGTTAGAGGGACTTTGGAATCAGGATAAAATATGTGAAATAACACAAAAAGGTCTTGTTTTATCACTTGACCAAATAACAGAAAATATATTGAACATGCCTACTTTACCGAATTTGTCCGAAGGTGCGTTCACAATTGATATGTGGGTCAAATTTGATGATTTATCAAAAGATCAGGTCATTCTTGATTCAAGAGATGAAAGCGGAAAAGGGATATGTCTGTCAACAACAGAGTTTGGGACTGTAAAAATCGGTCTAAATGATGGAAAAAACATCTCAAATTGGGAATGTGATCAGGGTATGCTTGATAATAAAACGTCACATCACATCGTAGTCATAGTTGACGGTTATGCAAATATAATAACTTTTGTTATTGATGGAAACGTCTGCGATGGCGAAAAATATCGTCAATATGGCTGGGGGAGATTCAGTGAATCCCTTAGCGACGTTAATAGCGATGCCAAATTAAGGCTTTCGGTGTCACTTAAAGGTAAACTTGAAAGTCTGAGAGTTTACGATCGTTATCTTCGTAACTCTGAGGCTATAGCGAACTACAACAAGGGCAAGAGCTTAAGAGAAGGATGGTCAAAATGAAACATATATTATTAATTTGTTTAATTATGCTTACTTTTTCACAACTGATTTATGCTGATATGGTGAGGGATAGCCTTATCGCCAATTGGTCTTTTGACAGATCAACTGTTATTGGTGAAACAATCAAGGATTTGACGGGGAATTATGATGCTAAAATGATAGGTAAGCCAAATATAATTGCGGGAAAATATGGCGAAGCAATTGAATTCAACGGTAAAGACAATTATCTATCCTTAACCACATTAAAGGGATTTGGGTCTCATCTCAACAATTTTTCCATAGATTTTTGGATCAAAACTGTATCAACTCAGGATTGGACAACGCTTTTCAAGACATTGACCGATGGTTTATCAATGGCTTGGGCTATTGATCTTAATAGGACAGCGAAACCTGCTTGGGCTTATTCTAAAGGAACGACGCATTTTTATATAAGAGATAAAAATGGAAAAGCATTCGCAGCAGAAATAAAGGCTGACATCTATGATAATTCTTGGCACCATATTGCTTGGGTTGTTAAAGATGCAAGCAGTAATAACTGCTTGATATACGTTGATGGCAAACCTAAGGAAATAGAATATACTTATACGGATACACCATTAGAGTATGTTGATTTTCAATATCCTGTATATCTTGGATCCGCCAATAATAGAGGCAATGTTGAGAGATTTAGCCCATCAGCAGTGGATGAATTTCGTATCTATACTAAGGCATTGACAGAGAACGAAGTATTAAATAATATGATTTCTGCTTCTCCTGTCTCCAATTTGGGAAAACTTGCCTCAAAATGGGGCAGGATAAAAAATAGAGGGTTTGGATATGAGTATTAAAGAGATGGTTTTAGAAAAAGCGAAAAATGCTAAACAGGCTTCAAGGATACTTGCAAAGACGTCAACATCAGCAAAAAATAATGCTCTTAACGCTATGGCTGATGGTCTTCTATCCGCAAAAGATGAATTAAAAAGAGAAAACGAAAAAGACATTGCTTATGCCAAAGAAAAAGGCTTGTCTTCTGCATTGATAGATCGCCTTACCTTAAATGATAAGCGAATAGAGGCTATGGCGAACGGGATAAAAGAGATCGTCGCTCTGCCTGACCCTGTCGGTGAGGTTACTCGTATGTGGCAAAGACCTAATGGATTACGGATTGGCAAGATCAGAGTGCCATTAGGCGTTATCGGCATTATATACGAATCGCGACCAAATGTCACTGCTGACGCTGTCGGATTATGCATAAAATCTGGCAATGCCATTATCTTGCGAGGCGGTTCTGAGGCTATCAATTCAAACATCGCTATTGCTAACATATTAGTTCGTTCTGCGATGGATGCAGGATTGCCAGAAGGGTGTATCCAGCTTATTGACATAACTGACAGGCAAGCGATAATGGAAATGGTCAAGTTGGACGAATATATAGACCTAATCGTGGCGAGAGGCGGACTTGAACTTATCAAGGTTGTCAGTGAAAATTCAACGATCCCTGTTGCCAAGCATTCTGCGGGCATTTGCCATACTTACGTTGATGCCGATGCTGATCTGCAAATGGCTGAGGATATTTGCTTTAACGCAAAAGTTCAGCGACCGGGCGTCTGTAACGCTATGGAGACAATGCTTGTCCATAAAGACATCGCTCATTCTTTCTTGCCCCGAATGATACAAAGGTTTAAAGAGGCGGGAGTTGAGATCAGAGGATGTGCAAAGACAAAGAAAATTGTCCCAGATATTATTGACGCAACAGAAGAAGATTGGTGGACTGAATATCTGGATTTAATATTATCAATCAAAATTGTTGATGACATCAACGAGGCTATTGACCATATAATGACTTATGGTAGCCATCATTCAGATGCAATAGTTACAAAAGATTATGATAGGGCGATGAAATTCTTGAACGAAGTTGATTCTTCCGCTGTCTATGTCAACGCATCAACGAGATTTACTGATGGCAACGAGTTTGGGCTGGGTGCAGAATTGGGCATTAGCACACAAAAACTCCATTCCAGAGGACCTATGGGATTAGAGGACCTGACAAGCCAAAAGTATATCATCTTCGGCAATGGACAGATCAGACAATAGAACAAAATTGACAAATGAAGTTATAACAAAAATAAGGAAAATTAGAGAAAAACTTCCATCAAGGGAGAAGGACTTAGAAGAAAGGCGGAAATTTGAAACTGGTAGTTATGGGAGGGACATTTAATCCCCCACACATAGCACATCTTATCTGTGCAGAGGAAGTTTATGAACTATTCAAGTTTGA
>DTPJ01000249.1 GCA_011334435.1 Candidatus Poribacteria bacterium
AATCTTCTTGATTTGGATAAGACATATATTATTCCTTTCATAGAGTTGTTTGTTATTGCCCCTATGAAAAGATATGTCTTGTCCTTCATATAATCAAGATGAATTATGATCACCCCTCATTTAGATAAAGTAATGTTTTTCTTTAAAGCTGAACCCGAAGGAATTATTGTAGCCAAAGATAATGATGAAATTGTGGGCTTCGTTATAGTTACGGTAAGTATGAATGCTTTAATGAAGCGAATTATGAAAAACGGGCATTTTTTGAAATATATGTTCAAATTAATGCTTGGTATGTATGGTTTTAATATAGGGATTGTTGGAAAAATTATTTCCGCTATTTTTAGGTTGTGCCGAAAAAGCAAAAATATCACGGAAAATATAGTTTCTGATTCTATTATCTGGTCGCTTGTGGTCAAGGCTGAAAAACGTAAACAAGGTATAGGCACAGAATTAATAAAGAAAGCTTGTGAATATATTCATAGGCAAGGTATTAGCGAAATAGGAATCGAAGTTTCTCCATCAAATGAAACGGCTATAAGTGTGTATAAAAAATGCGGATTTATTAAGAAAGGAATATTACAATCGAACTACGGTCTAATTTATATGACAAAAAAATTAAATGATGTTTGAGAGTTAACAAATCATGATAAAAGTTTTGCATGTAATTACCCGCATGATAAAAGGTGGAGCACAAGATGATACTTTATTGACGGTTGTAAAACTAAATAAAAGTCGTTATCAAGTATCATTAGCAACTGGACCATCTATTGGTCCAGAAGGCGAAATTGAAAGCAAAGCCAGGCAAATGGGCGTTGATTTAACCGTTATCCCAGAGTTAGTCCGTGAGATCAGCCCAATTAAGGATGCTATTGCTTTGTATAAATTATATCGCTATATAAAAAAAGGAGGATACGATATCGTCCATACACACTCATCAAAAGCAGGTATCTTGGGACGTGTCGCAGCAAAGTTGGCTGATGTGAAAATAATCATTCATACACCACATAGCCATGTTTTTTACGGTTATTATGGGAGGTTTGTAACGCAGATTTTTGTCTGGATTGAAAGATTTGCCGCTTATTTTACTGACAGAATCATATCGTTAACGCCTCTTGAGACTAAAGAGCATCTTGAATTTGGTGTAGGTAAGCCGTCTCAATTCACAGTAGTTTATTCTGGTGTGGAACTAAAGCCTTTTCTGAATGTAAAGATAAATAAAGAGCAAAAACGTCAAGAGTTTGGCTTGAATGATTCTGATAAGGTCTGCATTTTTGTAGCCAGACTTGTACCGGTTAAAGGTCATCAATATCTTATCTCTGCAATGCCCTACGTTATAAATGACATTCCATCAGCTAAATTGGTGCTTGTTGGTGATGGTGAGTTAAGAAGCGAGTTAGAGAACCAAGCTTTACGATTAGGAATAAAAGAAAAGGTAATATTCACGGGCTTGCGTGATGACATTCCAGAATTATTGGCTATGTCTGATTTATTTGTTTTGTCCTCAATAAATGAGGGTATGGGCAAAGTATTAGTAGAAGCTATGGCAGTTGGTTTGCCAGTAGTAGCAACTAATGTAGGTGGGGTTTCGGCAGTAGTGGTAGATGGCGAAACAGGAATTTTAGTCCCCCCCAAAGATCCAAAGGCATTATCTGATGCTATTATACAGTTACTGAGCGATACAGATATAAGTAATCGGATGGGAGAAGCTGGACGAAAACGAGTAGACCCTGATTTCAGCGTTGAAGCAATGATAGAAAAGATAGAAAATATATATGAAGAGCTAATTATGCAAAAAATGAACAAAACAATCAAAAATGAACATGTTCAATAAAGTTTTACCAATAGCGTTTCCTTTAGAAATTGCCGATATTTTGAAAGCAATCGGGCATAGTAATGATTTGGAAGTTTTTGAAAGTCAATTTGCCAATGTCTTTAATCTAAATTATTGCATAGCTTTATCCTTAGGTAGATCAGCCTTAACACTTGCGTTAATAGCACTTAAAGAAACTAATCAGGGGAAAACAGATGTTATAATTCCTGCTTATACTTGTCCAACTGTTGCGCTTTCCGTGGCAAGGGCAGGACTAAATGTAAAGTTATGCGACATCTCTATTGAGACATTAAATATTGATGTCTCTATAATAGATCAGCTTGTTAATGAAAATACCCTCTGCATGATAGCTGTCCATAGCTTTGGTTTTCCGTGTGATATGGATAAGCTAACAGAAATAGCGAATAGAAAGGATGTATTTTTAATTGAGGATGTCGCACAATCTGCTGGGGCGAAATGGAAAGGAAAGACTCTTGGCAGTATTGGGCATCTTTCTTGCTTTAGTTTAGGTAGAGGGAAAAGCCTTACTACCTATGAAGGCGGAATTTTAGGAATCAATAATGTTAATGAATCAATAAAAGAAAGGTTAAAAGCTTTATCTGATCCATTAAATAGACCTGGTAAAATTCATTCGTTTTCAGTTTTTGTTCAATTAATCGCTATGTTGTTTTTTCAAAGACCGAGATTATGGTGGTTTATTAGTAAATTACCTTTGGGCTTTGAAAACCAATATCATTCTATTGACTTTCATATACAAAGGTTAAGTAATTGGCAGTCTGCGTTAGGTTTATCGGTTTTGCGGAAATTAGAATCTATTAACACTATTAGGAAACGCAACGGTGAATATTTAATTCAGCAATTACGGGATGTTAAAACAATTACTATTCCAAAAATAATAGATAATGCGGAACCTGTTTATCTTCGTCTGCCCGTTGTTTTTCAGAACAAGGAAATGCGGGAAGAAGCATATCACAAATTAAACAAAGTAGGAATCGGAGTGTCAAGAATGTATATAAACCCGCTTCACCGATATGATTATCTTAAAGGTATTGTGCCTCGTGGAAATTATCCTGTTTCGGAATATGTAGCGGACAGGATTTTAACAGTGCCAACTCATCCCCTTGTTACCAAGAAAAACTTAGAAGTTATCGCTAATGTTTTGAAAAATCTTGCTGAAGGCTAAAATGAGTGGAATAGAAATCTGCTGTTATAATGGAAATCAAAAAGAATGGAATGATTTTGTTGAAAATCATCCTGAAGGTCGCTTTTTTCAACTTATAGGTTATAAACAGGCAATTGAGCAAACTTATGGTTACGAAGGACTTTATTATATCTTTAAAAGAAATAGTGAGATAATTGCATTGTTGCCATCATTTAAACTGAATAGTGTTATTTCCGGAAAACGTCTACTTTCTTTACCGTTTGCTGAGTATGGCGGTTTATTAGGAAACAACCTTTCTTTAGAAGAATTATATCAAATATCAGAACTTCTACAACAGGTCCTTCTTGATAATAAGTTTCCGTTTTTAGAAATACACGGTGGTTTAGGAATCAATCCTGAATTAATGAGCAAGATATTTTATACCGTTCCCATGTATCAATATGCCATCTTACCATTGGGAAATGCCAAAGATATATGGGATCATTCCGTGGATTATCAAGTTCGTAAAGCTGTGCGTAAGGCACAAAAAGCTAATCTTGTTGCTTATGAACAAACAACTGAAGAGTCGATAATAAAGAAGTTTTACCCGTTATATTTACTTTCTATGAAAAGATTAGGGACACCACCTCATCCAAGTAGATTGTTCTTAAACTATCTAAACTTTTTATCAGATAATATGAAACTCTTTTTGGTGGATGATAAAGACGCAACGATTGCCGCTCTGTTAGGGTTCGTTTTAGGCAAGAGGGTACACATTATCCATATAGCATCTGATCCAAAACATTGGGATAAACGACCAAATGATTTAGTTCATTGGACTTTTATTGAATGGGCATGTGAAAATAGCTATGAGATTTTCGATTTTGCTATTATAAGATATGATGGGCAGCAAAGATATAAAGATAAATGGGGAGTGCAAAAGTTTAATTACTCCTACTATTATCTGCTATCAAAAGAGAAAAATAAGAAATATATAACACCAGTTGATCCATCTGTCCGTCAAAGTATAAGGCTATTTTCATGGTTTTGGAAGAGTTGTGTGCCTATCTGTTTATCAGAAACTCTAGGCTTTCCTATTAGGAAGCAATTAGGAAGATAAAAATAGGATTAAAAAGATGCTTCGGCTGGATAAATTTACACATAATCACCCTATATTTTATCATGCTAAACATGCCTTGTTTGGCTATTTGAAAGAGATAGTTTATCAAATAACTGGCAATAGAGATAAGGTTAAGAAAATAAAGGAAAGAATTTTCAAGCAACAAAAAGCGATATATTCAGAATATCTAAGTAATAGGAAAATACTGGATATAGGGTGTGGACGTGGAGATTTTCTTTCAAAAATCTGCCGAGAATACAATTCAACGGGCATTGGTATTGATATCTCTTGGGGGATGCTTAATTTTGCTAAATCAAATAATCCAGGTGTATATATAATGTCTGATTCTGGAAATATACCATTTAAGGATAAAAGTTTTGATGCGGTTGTTTTGAAAGGTGTTCTGCATCATCTTCCCACTGAAATTCGATTAAAAACCTTAAAAGAAGCAGAACGTTTATCAAAGGAAAGCATTTTAATTGAAGAGCCCTGTTGCTTTGAAAATCGCATTTTGAAACTCATTTCAAGATTATATTGGAAAATAGAGGATCATGGATATTATTATGGTTCAGAAAAAGATTGGGCAGAAATTATAGGTGAAGGAATTATTGAAACTATATTGGGCGAAGGTTTTGTAAGATACGTAATGTTCATCAAAAAGTGCAAATAGGTAAGCTTTGAAAAACATATTAACGATAGATCTGGAAGATTGGTATCAAGGTATAGAGCTTGCTCCATCAGCTTGGGATAGTTGCGAAAGCAGGATAGAGCATAGCGTTGGTAAACTGCTTGAGCTTTTGGATGAATCAGGAACCAAAGCAACATTTTTCGTTCTGGGATATGTGGCAGAAAATTGTCCTCACTTGGTTCGGGAAGTATCGTCTCAGGGGCATGAGATCGGGACGCATGGATATAGTCATCAGTTGATTTACAAAATTAATCCAAGTGAATTTTCATCGGATATAAAGAAATCATTATGTATTTTAGAAGATATTACAGGCAAAGCGGTAAAGGGTCATCGTGCGCCGTATTTTTCTATAACTAATAAATCTCTATGGGCTTTAGATATTTTGGTTGAAAATGGTATTCATTATGATTCTAGTATATTTCCGATAAATAACTATCGCTATGGTATTCCAGATGCGCCAAGACATCCATATAGAATAGAGACTAAAAATGGTTATATTTTGGAAATTCCAATATCAACTGTAAGGTTATTCAGTAAAAATTTATCGTTTACTGGTGGATTTTATTTGAGGTTCTTTCCTTATCGGCTTATTAAGCAAGCGATAAAGAAAATAAACGATGAGGGATTGTCCGCAGTAGTTTATTTACATCCATGGGAGCTTGATCCCGATCATCCGAGGTTGAATCTGCCATTGAGGATTAGTTTGACACATTATCATAATTTGGCAAGTACTGAAAAGAAATTAAGGGCTTTGTTAAACGATTTTGAGTTTCAACCAGTAACAAGCATGATAAATGAGATAGACAAATGAATTATGTTGTTATTTTTTTCCTATCCTTATTGCTTTCGCTTTTAATGGTTCCTGTTGTTAGGCGGATTGCCATAAAGTATGGCTTTGTTAATAAGCCAAAAGAGGATCGCTGGAAAAATCAACCAATCGCCTTAATGGGAGGGATAGCTATATTCCTAAGCTTCGTGGTTGCTGCGTTGTTGATGACTGAATTACAAAAAGAAATAATAGTTCTGCTTTTAGGTGGGTTAGTGATATTTATACTTGGCTTTCTTGATGACATTTTCGGAACGTATCACGTAACGAAGTTTACTGTTCAGGTTGCAGTTGCTTTAGTGTTGATTGGCTTTGGCGTAGTTAGTAAAATTATGCCTTATATTTGGTTAGATGTTTTTTTGACTGTTTTTTGGATAGTTGGATTGACAAATGCCCTGAACCTTTTAGACAATATGGATGGTCTTTCTAGTGGAATTGCTATAATTTCCGCATTGGGAGTATTTGGGCTTTCTCTAATAAATGGTCAAATAATGCCAGCCTTGATGTGTATAGCATTAATTGGCGGTTGCTTGGGATTTTTGAGATATAACTTCAATCCTGCAAGGATATTTATGGGTGACTGTGGAAGCCTATTTTTAGGTTATACACTTGCTTCATTAGTGATATTAGGTGGATGGCAACACAGCTCTTCTATTGCTTCAACGTTTTTTTCCCCTGTTCTTTTGTTAGGAGTGCCTATTTTTGACACAACACTTGTCACGATTCTTAGGCTCGCGCATAAGAAGATGCCGTGGCACGGCGGTAGAGATCATTGCTCACACCGATTAGCAAAGATTTTTAATGGCAATGAAAAATACGCTGTCTTATTGCTATACGGTGTTGGTATCTTGTCCAGTGGTTTGGGAATTATTGTAGCGATGTTTGGTTCTTTGGTTAGTATTATTGTAACTGTTTGCTTTTTCTCGGGTATGACTATTTTTGGTATGAAACTATCAAAAGTTGAATGTTACCAAGGTAATTTGGACATAATTTCAAATCAAAGTAGCGAACCCGCGAAAGAATAAACAATTAGATATTGGGGATAGATATGAATGCCTTAATAACAGGTGGTGCTGGGTTTATCGGTTCTCATTTGGCAGAGGGGTTATTGGAAAGAGGCGATAACGTTTATGTAATAGATAATCTTTCAACTGGAAATTATAATAACATAAAGCATCTTCTGGAAAACGAAAGATTTACATTTGTGCAGGGTAGTATTCTTGACCAATACTTGACAGAAAGAATAGTGCGCAAGGTTGACATCATCTATCATTTTGCTGCCGCAGTAGGAGTAAAATACGTCATGGATAATCCGTTAGCATCTATTCAATGTAATATCCATGGCACAGAAATAGTGCTTGAGTTAGCCAGCAAGTGGAGACGTAAGGTCTTGATTGCATCAACATCCGAAGTTTATGGAAAAAATGGTAATTCCCCATACAAAGAAAACGGAGACCTTTTAATGGGTGCAACGACAATAACGAGATGGAGCTACGCTTGCACGAAGGCACTAGATGAATTTTTGGCTTTTGCGTACTTCAAGGAACAGGAAGTGCCAATAGTTATACTTCGTTTATTTAATGTCTGTGGACCTAGGCAAACTGGGCGGTATGGTATGGTTATTCCTCGTTTTGTCAAAAACGCTCTTTTAGGTAAACCACTTGAAGTGTATGGAGATGGCTTTCAATCCCGATGCTTTGTCTATGTTGGAGATGTTATAAATGCTATCATTATTCTTTCGGACATGGAAAAAGCCATAGGAGAAATTTTTAACATTGGATGCACTTGTGAAATAACAATTAGAGATTTGGCTCAAAAGGTTATTGATCTAACCGATTCTAATTCAGAGATTAGATATGTCCCATACAGTGAAGTTTACGGTAGCGATTTTGAAGATATGATAAGGAGAGTGCCTGACATAACAAAAATTCGTGAATTCACGGGATGGGAACCTAAAGTAACCTTAGATGAATTGCTTTTGAAAGTAATTGATTATGAGAGATCAGTAATGAAACCGGAATCCGATTCCAGCAATATATTATCGGATTTAGCCTTGGCAAAAAGCGATCTTCAATGATTTCCCATTTGATTTGGCTTACAGAAGACCACTAACGAATAAGTTTAATTATCCTTCTTGACTTAATAGCGGTTTCTATAAATACAGTCAGGAATATTTTTTTCTGCATAACTAATTTGAAGGGGAACCTTTTGTTATTGCGGTTTAACATAAGATGGCTTTATATATTTCTTTTAACCATAGTATTTTTACTCATTGTTTCGGTACAGACCTTTTCTACTTCTTTGGTGAATGTCCCACTAGATCATTATTCCTACAAATTCATTGAGAGGTTACAAGCAAAAGGTATACTTGGGGGGTTTTTGAGTGAATCAAAACCATATTCTCGTGGTAAAGTCTCAGAGATGATTATGTATGTTTCGCAGCTTCTCGAAAATGGTAAGATCCATTTAACTGATGTAGATATGGATTTACTTGAGGAGATGAAAAAAGAGTTCGCTCAAGAATTAACGGAATTAGGGCAAAAAGAAACCCAGAGATACAAACATACCTTGGATTGGACGTCAGGGAACAAAATATTCACATTTGTATTGGGGTTCACACAAGATGGCTCTTTCAGTAAAAGTGATAAGATACATACTAGCACGTTAAATACCATGTTTTATGGAGATATATCAAAGAATGTTTCATTTTATAACTATAGCAAAGCATCTTATGAAATCGGCGGAGAGAAACCTATATGGGTAGGGCTTGATCCTAGATACATTAGATATCCATGGAGAGGATTAAGTGATTCATACATTATTTTTGGTGGTTCATGGGGTGATATCCAGATAGGCAAAGATACTGTGCTCTGGGGACCGGGGTATCACGGTGTTATCGGATTGGCAGGTGTTGATCCTACTTTTGATATGATAAGATTTCGCACACGCGTATGGAAATTGAATTTTACCAATCTATTGGGATTTTTAAGGGACGATTTGAACAAAAAATACCAAAGTGATGTTCCAAAAAAGTATTTGTCAGCTCATCGCTTTGAGATAACTCCATATCCAGGGGTTTGTATCGCATGGCAGGAAGCCTATGTTTATGCAGAGAATTTGCAGATAGAGCTACTGAACCCTATCATGCCATACCAAATGGCAGAGGATTATCTGGGCGATATAGGAAACAATACGATGGAAGGTGATATTGTAATTACTCTTATACCCAATATGAAATTATACTCCGCTCTATTCCTTGATGATTTTCATCCTGATAAGAACCCATTTAAGTACTCGGGATTTCCATGGGCTATACTTGGTGGGATAATAATTGCAGACCCTTTCAGGATAAACAACACCGATGTTATACTGGAATATGCGAGGGTCGAGCCATGGACATATACCCATAAAGGCACTGTCCAAAATCCACCCATTCCCACTGCATATAAGCACTTTGAAGTGCCATTAGGACATTGGATTGGACCAAATTCTGATGACTTATTCGCACAATTGGACTGGCAAATTAACAAGAACCTAAGCGGACATGCTTCATATGATAGAATACGACATGGTGAGATAGGTGGAAATATGTATGATGTGGCTGACTATGGAAGAGAGGAAAAGAGATTTCTTGAAGGAATTGTAGAAGTCAAAAATATCTTTGATATTGGGCTGAAATACATGATTTTCAACAGGTTCGAGATGAACGTCAGTTATAAACAGATAAGAACAAAGAACAAGCAAAATGAGGAAACTAAGCTTCCCAAATATGACAAAAGATGGCAAAGCTGGAAACCCGGTTGGAATATCATAATAAATGAACTTGACATTAAATTGAGCTTCAGATACTAATCTGATTGCACAAATAATACAATCGCATTGGTTACGCCTTTATATTTACTAAGCTTTTCTGCACTCCTTGTTGCGCTATCTTTATTATCAAATTTACCAACTTGCACTCTGTAAAGTGCTGGATTCTCATTTGGTAATGGCGAAACAACGCTCACAGAATATCCTTTTTCTTTCAACTGTTTCGTTAATTCCTCAGCACCACTGCTTTCTGTAAAAGCTCCAACTTGGACAGTATAATAACCAATATTTTCAGATTCGGTGTCTTTCTTACTTTTCTCAGAACTTGCAATTTGGGTTTGATTTGAATTTTGGATTGGTTTTTCTTGTCCAAGATCATTCATTTGAGTTTTAGGTGTTTGATTTTGTAACCCCTGTAAACCTGAACTTAATTTTTCAGTTTTGGCAGGTTTCGGTTGTGATGAGTCTATTATCTTATTAGAATCTGCTATAGTTCCAGAACTAAATGTGAATAATTGTGGTCGGACAACTAAAAGTGTCACAGTAGTTATAGAACCGAAGACCCCAATAATGATCAACCACATAATCAATGTTTTCCACAGCAAACCATGATCGCTTTCTATGAAAATCTTATCGTCTGCATAAGCATCTATCATACCTGTCAGCCACATAAGTATCAGCATGAAAATGAGCAACAGCTGTGCTAATTGTGAAGAGGGAGCTATGAAGATCAGGGACAGTATAAGGGCGGTATAGATTATGACAAAATTAACGCCTTTCCACACTTCGCCTTTATATATCTGCCCAAAACCGCAGTAGATTAATGATAATATCAATGCTAATTTACGATTCATTTGTGATCGCTTTAATATCGCTTGCCTGTAAGAATAAGAAAGGCTATAGCGATAGTTGAAATGTCTGATGCCATTTTAACGATATATCCCCAAGTTGTCCTATCAGGCTTTCTTGGGATAAATATTGTATCTCCATCACTAAGTTTCGGCAGTAAAGAAAATTCTCCTTTTGTCAAAACTTTTTCTAAGTTTACCTTTTGCTGCTGTTTATTTTCCGATCCATCTATTTCATGTATTAAAGTCACTTTTGCTAAATCAGCTTGAGATGAGTGTCCCCCTGCTAACTTTAAGATGTCAAGCATACTTACATTAGCGGAAACTTGATATATATCGGGTTTAGCTACTTCTCCGATTATGCTCACACGTATAGTAGGAAAGAAGGCGGAATGGACTGACGGGATCCTCTTAGCTCCTTCCATCATAGGGACAAATATCGTATCACCTTTTGTTAATAAAGGATTATTGTCTTCATTACCAGAGATCAAATATTGTTTGACGTCAATTTTTATTTCCTCAGGTGTTCCAGAACTAATGCGTATGATCGTAACTTTATCAATGGCAGATTCGTCAGCAAACCCACCAGCCATATAGATAGCATCAACAAGCCTTGATTCTTCTGTAACTGGATAAGCACCGGGCTTGATTACTTGTCCGATAACGTTTACATAGAATGGCTTTTTTTCCTTAGGTTCTGCGGGGACAAATACCGTATTTCCTAATCCGATTATCGGATTAGCATCTGGGTTCTCTCCCTTCAAAAAACTTGTAAAATCTATACGTTCCCGTTTATAATCTCCGTCTCCAGAAGCGCTAAACACTACTATTTCTTCAGGGACAGCATTATTAGACAGTCCACCAGCTTGGGTAATCGCATCCATTAAAGATAATGGTTTTTCTGTCTCAAATGTACCAGGCTTCACCACTGCTCCAACTACGTTTACATATTTTATACGTTCTGATTCTGACAATCTTGGGACAATTATAATATCGCCTGATTTTAGGGGTGGATTGGCAGAACGATCTGCCTTTTCAATAAATAGATCAAGATTTAATATTTGCTCGGTAACCTCGTTTCCTTGAGGTGTCCCGATCTCTTCTTTCTTACGAATTAGGACTATACGCTTCTTATCAGCTAGCGGTGTAAAGCCATTCATCATTCCAATAGCTTCTTGGACAGTAGTGCCTTCTGGAACTCTTATGAATCCTGGTCTCTGCACCTCACCTAATACGTGCACCATAAAGCCCTCAGCGGGAATTATATAAACATAAGCTGTTGGATTGACAAGATAATCTTTTAGTTTTCCAGAGATTATATCGGATATTTGTTTAGCTGTTAATCCCGCAACATAAAAAGAGCCAATAGGCATTGGTAACGTCACATTACCGTTGAGGTCGACAGTTACATTTCCTGATAGCGACTGCTGTTCTACAACAGTAACAACAAGAGAATCGCCCGGTTTGGCAACATAATCGTTTACTGGGACCCCATTAGATATTAGCACTACAAAATATACCATTAATGTTAATGCGTTCGCCACTTGACCTTCCTATCTAGTTTATGAAACTGTTATATAACGATAACAAAAAAGTTTTATAGAACTACAATAGCTATCCCCCTTCCAATCATGTTAGAGTAGCATTAGAGATTATTGATGATTATAAGACAGAGTATTGGAAAAGTCAAAAGAAAAAATTTCTACTTAATATTGAAATTGCCATAGTTCGTTTTAGATGTTGCTTTTCTTTCCAAACCATTTTTATGTCATGGTTATCTATGTGCTTTTAACATCTTTTGCGTTTGTTTAATTTGCCTTGTCATTTGCATAATGATAGTATCATGCCTCTCTGACATCTCTTGTATTTACATTTGCGGCTTATTTTACCCTTATCAAGTTGGCACTTGAAAATTCCTCCCACAGAAGAATAACAAATATTACCTACTAAAATCAATGGGAAAACGTAGATTAAGAAGCAGGGTAGATCTTATATCTCTATGAAAATCGAAAATAAAAGGATAAAGTCTTTGGCGTTTTTAATCTCAATAATTTTCTGTTGACTCAACAAAATAGGTTTTATAAAATACCAATGTTTGATTTATAAAGTAAACAACGAAAGCTATGATGATTTGGTCGTCGGCATTGGCGACAGAAAAGATAGTTCCTATGGAAAAATCTGTGAAGGCAAGACTTCGGATAGATTTTATCTTTTATGGGATCTAATCGCAGCTATTTGTTGACCATCCTATTTTATAGAAGTTATCTTTTAACACTGAACTATGAAAACATTGATGCCATAGATTTGAGCTATCAGTGGAAGCTTGTTACAGCAGTGAAAATAATGTGGGTCTCGCTAAAAAGTATTGGCATTCTAAGGAAGATAGTGGCACTGCAATGAAAAAATAGTGGCATTTAGACAAAAACGTGGCACTGCAGTGAAGAAATAACAATTCTTGAAATTTGGCTAAACCCTTTATTTATAAGGTTCTGGCAGTTATTATCTTTGTGGAAAACTTCGAATCTAACTATTTTAAACCTAAATTTCGTCCAATGATGAGTTATTTTTGGTAATTTCACATCAAGCAAAATAAAAGAAAATACAAGCCATTGCGACCTTTTTAAGGTATCATAAAGATAACACAAACCTTTAACCTTAAGGAAGATCAACAATGGCAAA
>DTPJ01000253.1 GCA_011334435.1 Candidatus Poribacteria bacterium
AGGGATTTTGATATTCTTGATTTTATCTTGGAAATGAAACTATCAGAGAAGATTTCCTTATCTTTTTCGCCATATTCAACAATTAATTCACTGCCGATAGTTTCAAACCCATTTTCTATTGATTTTGCAATTAAATCAACGTAACTATCAGAACCTCGCATTTGCTCTAATTTATGCTCTACATCTGCAAACAGCTTTGAAACTAATTCTTCCTTTTTCTCAAGTAGAATTCTTCTCGCTTCCATCTCTGCGGAAGAGGATATTTTCTTTTTCTCAGTTTCTATAAGAGGTTGCAGTTTAGCCCTTTCTTGCTCTCGGATCGCTTTTGCATCTTCTCTTGCGTATTCAAGGTCTCTTTCTGCTATTCTCTGTTCCCTTTCAACAATTGTTGAAGCCTGTTCCTTCGCTTGTCTAAGGATTTCATTTCGGAGAGTTTCTATGTTTCCAACCCCGCCCATTTTTGCACCCTCTATTTCTTTATGCTTTTAAACTCTGATACCAATAAGCCTTTGGACTACTTCCATTGTGGACTCTCTTCCTTCCATCGGTCCGAGACGGTCAGGAATTTCAAGCACAACAGGAGTGGTCATTTCTAATTTTGCTGAGTCCACCAACGATCTTATTCCTGATGCTGCTCGCTGTGTTATAAGTATGATGCCAATTTCTGGATCGCTAAGTGCCTTGTTTATTGCTTCACTGGCATCTTGTGAGCTATGGACAATAGTCCCTTGGATACCTACTAATCTATATCCAAGAACCGTATATTCATCGCCAATAACAAAAATTTTCATATCAAAATCTACGATTAATGTTAAAGATAATTAATTTGTTAAGAGATTTTAGAGTTTACCAAGGATCATTATACTGATAATAAGACCATATATAGCGATACCTTCGGCTAACCCGACAAAGATAATTGACCTACCCATAACTTCGGGGCGTTCGGCAACTGCACCCATAGCAGCAGAACCGACCATTGCAACTGCGATACCTGCTGCAATAGCAGAGAGACCCGTAGATAACGCTGCTGCCAAGAGTCCCATACCCATCGACGACTTCTCTGTGGTAGCAGATGCACCATGAGTTTCGCCAGTTGTTTCCTGTGCAAAGGCTTTGTTCAGTCCTATATCAATATCTACCCATAGAAGCGTTGCAAGTCCTATTGTTATTGAGATCGCCAAAAGAGCAAAATTGCTCATCTTGATCCATTTTATCATTGAACCTAATTTAATCATTATGACCTTTCCTCCCTCAATCAGGTTATTTTTAATGGTTTGTATTCTATGCCTTCGCCAGCAAAGAACTTTGAGAAAAATTCGTAGTATTCAAGCCTCATACACTGAATCCCTACAATTAAACCCTCAAGCATTATGACAAATATATTTGACGCGATGTCACTTGGCAAAGACAAAAAGAGACTCTGTCCTTTCGTCAGTGAATATGCTGCCATCATTAAGCCTGCATGACTTAAATCAAATGCAGCCACACGGATATATGAAAGCGTATTAGCAAGATAAGCCAAAGCAACTTCATATATCTGAAAGCCTGATTCAATTAAACTCTCGCCATGTTCCTCTTCTTGTCCATGGTGCGATTGTTTATCTTTGCTTATCAGCTTTGATATTGGTTGCTTAAACATTATAGGAAGCAAAAGCAAGACTATTATAAGAACTTTGTCCCATGAAAATTGACTTTTGCTAATATACAGATAGATAATCAACCAATAAGCAATGATGCTTGATACCCCCCATTGCCCGAAAAATGCCTCTTTTAAGTTTCTGCTCCTGAAATGTTGTGCTATGCTCAGCAATACTCCAAGACTTATCATACCGATTCCAAAATATACGCCAACAGATAACATCCGATTAACTTGGGTTGGCTCCATATGTTCAAGTGAGAACCAAAGAGGAGTAAGTATTCCCTCTTTTCCAAATAGATTGCCAAACAATAGTCCAGTGATTATTGATGCAGCACCACAGCAAGAGAGAAATGCAAACATCCTTCGCAAAGGCTTTAGTTGAGGCAATGGATAAACTGATGCCAATAAGCCTATAAGAAATAAAACGCTACCATGCCCTACATCGGCAAACATAATGCCAAACATCGCCATAAAGGACAATGACACAAAGACTGTCGGGTCTATTGCAGAATATCTCGGAATATCAAATGTCGTTATTAGTCCTGTAAAAGGTCTTAAGAAAAACGGATGCACAAACTTTGTCGGGACTTTTGGGCGATAATGTTCTGACTCTTGGGCGGTAATAGCTTCGGTAGCGTTCATCAAAACACTGTGCGAATCCATTTTTTCTAATTCTTTTTTCAGCTTGCCAACTTCTTTATAAGGCACCCAGCCACATATAAAATAAGACCTTTCGGTTTTTCCAAACCTTTCCATAGATTCCGCAACATTTTGATTTACAATGATTTCAGTTCGTAATTCCAATAATCTTTTACGCCACGTTCGTCGCAGGTTTTGAATCTCTCCTCTAAGTTCCGCTATATCCTCTCGCTTTGACCATATCTCATATTCAATCTTATCAAGGATCTCAGGGATACTACCTTGATAATCTTGTGGTATGTCTATCTTAGAAAAATAAGCACCTTCAAGAGCATTTACTATAATATCTTTATCAGTCATAAGAGAAAATACCAATATCTGCTGTCTGTTTCCGACAGTCTCCCCCTGTAAAACAACGCAGGGAATTCTTTCTAAGCTATCAATCAATCTTCTAAAATGTTCAAATTCCACAGGAATATCGCCAAATGCGAAATAAAGAAACCGCATATTCAGCAGGTCTTCTAAGTTTATACCATGGACTTCAAGGGAATGAAGTTGCTTTGAGTCTTTCTCTAATTTATTCATCTCTGATTGCAATTGAGCAATACGTTGAATAATAGGATTTATTTCACTCTCTATCTCCGTTAGTTCATTTTCCACTTTGCTGGCAACTTGGAAGGGATCAATTTCTATTTCACTTTGGCTTTTGCTTAATGTAGGCAAATATTTTGTGTCAATTCCCATTTCGGAAAGCAAATTATTTATTCTTACATTAATTTCGGACAGCTTATCCTTTAATGGTTGAATATCTACATCCTTTAATAACCCATCATTTATAGGGAGGTCTTTTTTATCAACTATGTGCATTATGCCGAGTTTTGTGACGCAATCCAATACCTGCGTTAGGTTACTGTCTAACGTGGAAATATTTACAAAACTCATTTTTTCAGGAGTAAACATATCTCCGCTTATCCTATCAAATCAATTTAGTCAATTGCTAATGCAAAGTGATCAGATATTTTCTGATCTGATCCTGAGGCAATCCTAAACTTTTACCGTTGAAGATAGCCATTATATCCCTAATTTCCATCTCTTTCATAATAAAAAAGCCTAAAAATGAGGCTATGTGGAGAGGAAATCCCTGCAATGCTTTTGAGCTTTGATTATAAAGAAACCTTAGTAATGTTATTTCAGCACCTAAATCTGCATTGTCATTTATCGGTTCTGACAAGTCTAAAACACGATCATAAGGACGGATATGATGATCTTTAATTGAATCCAAAATATCACCACTTGCTATAATCCTCCAAAAGACCTGCCTTTGAATTTTCCATCCATTTGGCAATATATATTGATATATCTGTTCAGGCGATAATTTGTGATATTCCTTAAATCTGACCATCCAAGTTAAATTGATTATGTCATAATCTATGCCTAAAAGTTTTCCCGCTATTATCTTATCAACAATCCCAAGTGAATTAAAATCGCTTTGCAATCTGGAATAGTAATCTAAATCTAATGCGATCTCCAAAGGCAGGGAACTCTTTTCTGCTTCATATTGTTGATAACCTATTTCAATGGGACGGAAATAAGGGGTATTTTCCATTACCCTTAAAAGCTCTCCCATATTCCTCGCTTCCAGGGCTTTCTCTATCGGTATCTTATGATACTTCCCAAGAGAGAATATAAACGGGGCAGATTTTTCTGTTGATAAGTTTTGATTAATAAGTGATCTGATAATTGCTTTCAAGTTGAGTAGATCAAATTTTTCTAATAAGGTAGTTACGAAACGGGCAGGTCTGCCTCTAAGGAAGGTCAATATTTTTATATAATTTAGGATAAGGTTTTGTTTAAGACCATGTTCAATTTCACGAGACGTGGACAGATTTTGAACTTGTTCCCAATAGTCTGTTTGACTTAATAAGGACATTACAGATTGAACATCTGGCGATTGTAGTAAAGATTCTATTTGTGCCTGTCCAAGAAATTTCCCTTTTAAGGCGCGCATTCTTGCATAAGGTGCTGAATATGTAATCATAGTCTTAATTTATAATGGTTTGTTTGAGATTATATGATCAATAACGAAGTTGACAGCTTTTTCATAATTTCGCTGATACAATTCTTCCCAATGTTGAGCTTGTTTTTTGGCGTCATCTAATATATCATTCCGAATTTGGGCAGACAGAGTTCTGACATCATTCAGAATTCTTTGAATCTCCTGCTCTTCTTGTGCTTTAGCATCTTCTAAAATTCTTTGAGCTTCTTTTCTTGTCTGATCCCGAAGTTTTCTTGCCTCATTTTCAGCCTTTTCTACAATACTTCGGGCTTCAGCTTCGGCTTCCAGAAGAGCGGTCAATGTTTCTTCCAGCCTTTTCTCCATCTTTATCTTCTTCCTTTTCCCTTTGCTTTCGCACTTGCTTTACCCTACGCACTTCGTAGTATATAAGATATATTAATCCAATAGCTATAAGTACTCTAATGATGATGAAAATCACCAATACCACTTGCGCGTAGGTATCCATTTTTAGACTCCTTTTCGGATCATATAGTTCTAAGCTGCTTTTCAGCATCAACTACATCGCGGTTTATCCGGGAGATACAATCGTTGATCTTATAATATAATGAATCATCTATTGAAACAACCCTTTTTATCTGTCTGAGTAAATCACTTGCTAATCTAAAATATCTAACCAAATCACCAGGAGGAGCATCTGTATAATTCTCTAATTCCTCAAAACTACAACCTCTACTCCATTCATATACAGCAAGACTAAGTTTTGTGTCAAGCTCTTTAATAGTGGGAACAATTCCCATTTCGCTTTCTTTACTGATTATTTTTCTTAACTTATGGACAGGATCAGAAATTATGGGACTGATAACGCTTTTCTCCATCATTTTATACCAACAGTCCCGTTTTGATTCAAATACTATCGCTGTTACAAGGACGTTTATCCAATCTTGATCAAGACGATGAAAGTATCCATCAAAAAATAACTCTGTTACCTGAATCTCATATCCATATATTTGAGATGCTATTCTCCCCCTCGGCAATAATTCTTTATGATCTATATAACCGATTTCTCTCAATAAGTCAAGTCTATTTTTTATCTGATTTCTCTGATAATTTTCAATATATTCTTTTTCTTGGGAAAGTTGGCGAATCCGATCGTCAAGATCAGCTAATTTATTTGTCGCTTGAAGGCATTTTTTTAGGTTTATACATTTATGGCATTTGACGGACTTCATCATCGCCATTATTTTTGATGCACTTTTGCTAATTTTTAGTAGTTTTCTTCTTTTCTTTTTATTATTTCTGCCGTATCTTTTTTCTACATTAAATATTTCCTGCTCTTCTTTCAACCTTTGTTCAAGATTTCTGTATTCCCAAATTCTTTTAGTGTCATCATCGTATATACAACTAATGGATTCTAATTCATCTTTTTGACTTTTAATCTTATTCAAAGATTGATTTATATTCCTCAATGTTTTTACACTTTGATAGTTTCCAAGGCTTTTTTCGCAAACATCGTATATTTTTTCGCCATATTTTTCATACAAATTCAATATACTGCTATAAGAGAGATTGAATTGGCTTTCAATTTTTTCTATTTCACCAGAGACAATGTGTTTAATCTCTTGGAATTCATCATATTCAACGTCAACATGAGCATAGACAAAGCCTTTTGTATCTATTCCACGCCTACCAGCACGTCCAGCCATTTGATGGTATTCTCTCGCTTTCAGATAACGAAACTGCACACCATCATATTTTGCTAAATTGCCAAACACAACTGAACATGCGGGCATATTGATCCCAAGTGCAAAGGTTTCGGTAGTAAAGAGCAGTTTTATATAGCCAAGCGTAAACAAACGTTCTATAACTTCTTTTAAGGTTGGCAACATCCCTGCGTGATGATATGCTACGCCGTGTTCAATCAATTTTCTTAATTCTAATGCACTTGAATCTGTCACTAATCCGAATTTTTCGCACAAACTATCATACTCATCTAATATTATATCACTTTCTTCTGGTGATAGAAAGTTCCGATTTATATTTTTCAGTGCGTTTTCTTCGCAACTTTTTCTGCTAAAACTGAAATAAAGGCATGGAAGTTGATTATTGATCTGGACATGTTCTATGAGATCGACGCCGTCAATTGGAATGATGTTTGGATTGGGCGATTCTAAAAGGGCAACAGTAGTCTCTGTTTGCTGTGCTTGACGGTTGCCTCGTGATCTATTTCCTTTCGGGATTATGTAGGCATTTTTCTGCAACTCTTTTAGTTCATCTAACCATCCAAGCCCATATCCATGAAAATAAAGCTTGTGTTCCAATGGCACAGGACGATGAGTCTCAACAACTATATCTATTTTGCTATGTCTGACGCTTTGCATCCAATTTGCAAACTCGCGTAAGTTCGGTATTGTGGCGCTAAGACAGACAAAATTTATATGCTGAGGGGCAAATATTATACATTCTTCCCAAACTGTTCCTCGTTCTATATCGTCAATATAATGTATCTCGTCAAATATGACGTAACGGACATCGTTCAGACGATTAATATCGTCAAAGATGATATTTCTGAGTATCTCAGTTGTCATAATCAAAACAGGGGCATTATCGTTTATGACAACATCGCCTGTGATGATGCCTATTTTATCCCCATAATCTCTGCTGAAATCGCGATATTTTTGATTGCTGAGGGCTTTTATTGGGGCGGTATAGATGATCTTTTTGCCTGATTGCAGATGTTTTTCCAATGCGTATTCTGCAATGAGTGTTTTTCCTGCACCTGTCGGTGCTGCAACAATGACAGAATGGTTTTGCTCTATTGAATTTATCGCTTCTTCTTGGAATTTGTCTAATTTATATTGTTTATAAAACATGAATTATTTTTACTTTTTCTCCATTTTCACTGAATTTTACTTTTAACTAACTCTATGATGTTTTTAGATAAAATCAATGCCCGTTTTGCTTCCTCAGGATCATCATAATATTCGGCAGGTATATCCCCGGGCAATCCATTTGGATATCTTGTCGGAATATAATAATCATCTAACCTTTTAGCATTTTTTATTGAATCAAAATCCTTATCTATCTCACTTGCAAATTTTAACAGATCAGATACAGAATGTGTGTATAGATGCTCTTCTTCTTTAAAATATATGTATGCTTTTAAGGCTTTCTCTGCACTCTGTTGACAGAGAAAGAGTGAAAGATAATAACGTTCAGCATTCATTAGGAATTCCGCATCTTTGATTTCCTCTTCTGCCTGAGCTAACCATCTAAGCGACTCTTCTTTAATATCAGGTCTCATATATAACCTTTCCTGTTTCTAATGCATGCCTCACGAATCTGCTTACTGGAATTAAATTCTCCAGTTCTTCAGGTGTATAGCACAAAATATCACAATCAACGTTTCTATCTATTTCATCATATACTTTAAGCATCCATTTTTTTCCGCTCATCGTAGGTGGCATAATAGCGATTATATCAAGATCACTTGTGCTTCTGACATGACCTTCTGCATAAGAGCCAAAAACGATGATTTTTAAAGCACCCATAGCTTTCAACTGCTCCGATATTCTGACAAGCTCAGTCTCTAACAGTTTACGTCTTTTTTCTTTACGTTCTCTAATATCTTTTAAGCTTATTTCTGCCATAGAAAATCATCAATGACTGTGAAAAATTTCATTTAATCTATTATTATAAACGATTTACTGAAAAAAGGATTACAGATGATCAAATAATATTATTTATTATAGCCATTAACCCATCAAGAGATTGCTTTGTTCCATCAATTTTTGAGCCGTTTTCAGCAGTGCAATGTGTCTCAAGGGCGATAACTCCTTGATAATTATCTCTCAAAAGTGCCTTTAATTGTCCCTTATAATCAACATCTCCTTGTCCAATTGGTTTCCATATTCTATTGCCTGCGCCATCAAAGATCGCGTCTTTAACATGAACGTGTATGATCTTATGTTTTATCTTTTCATATCCGTTTGGATAGGGCGTCTTTTCTCCCGCAGCATAAGCATTGCCAGGGTCCCAGATCAGCTTTAAGTTTGGCGAATCAAAATAGTTAAACATCCTGACAAGATCATCGCTTGTGCCGATATTGCCAGAACTTACGTTTTCAAAGCCAAGTATGATGCCTTCTCTTTCGGCGATCTTTATAGGAAGTTCCATCTTCTCAAATATCCGATCCCAATTTGGATTTTGCTCTTTCCAGAATGAAAAAAGTCGCACCACATTAGTATTAAACAAAGGGGCGATCTCTATTGATCTTAATAAATGCTTGATATGTTCTGAGTATTCCTCATCATTTGACAAATAGCATCTCAACGTCAAAGAATCTATATTAGTGACTGTCATTCCGCTTTTCTTGACAATGCTTATAATTCTGCTAAGCGTGGCATGATCAACATCGCAGATGTTTTTTCCCCAGACGTTATGTAGCTCTATATATCGCAATCCCCATGATTTTGCTACCTCTATGGCTTCTACTAAATCAACGCTTATCTCATCTGTAACAACGCCGATCTTAAACATCAATGCCTCCTATTAATCTAATCTGACAAGTTTAGCTTCCGATATAGGGTCTAACGATCTTATCCTCTCAATGACATCCTTTGGGACAGGGTTATCAAGAGTGAGGACCGCCATCGCTTCACTATAAGGTTTTTCTCTACCAAGGCTCATTCCAGCGATGTTGATGTTATGTTCGCCAAGAATATTGCCCAAAGCTCCCATAACACCCGGTCTATCGTGACGAGTTTTCAAGAAAAGCAAATGTCCAGATGGCATAACATCAAGATGATACCCGTCAATTTCAACTATCCTTGGCTCTCTTGTCCCAAAAATTGTCCCAGCTATTCGCTTTTTAACTTTATCAGTTCTGACTGTGACGGTGATCAGATTTACGAAATCCTCAATTTCAATGCTTTTCGTTTCTGATACTTTTATGCCTCTCTCCCGACACATTAAAGCGGAATTAACATAGTTGACAACGTCTCCGAGAAAAGATTGAAGCAGTCCTTTTTGAATAGCTATACTTATTATTTCAGTAGGGGAAGTCGCTATTTCTCCGTTGTAATCTATGTTAATTTCAATCACATGACCTTCCACAAGTTGTCCGTGGATATTGCCAATTTTCTCGGCAAGGTGCATATATGGTCGGAGTTTTTCTGCCTCACCGAGATCAAGTGTTATCATATTAACAGCATTATGAACAGGTCTGCCTTTCAAAGCATCTATTACTTGATGTGCGATTTCCACTGATACATTGACTAACGCTTCTTTTGTAGATGCGCCTAAATGTGGAGTTGCAAGGACAGAATCAAGTGAGATCAAAGGGCTTCCTGTTGGGGGTTCATGTTCAAATACATCTAACGCAGCACCTGCAACTTTTCCACTGACAATCGCATTATATAATGCTTTTTCATCGCATATTCCGCCTCTTGCACAGTTTATAATTCTGACGCCATTTTTCATCATATTAAAGGCTTCATCGTTAAGAAGATCGCAAGTTTCTTGATTTAAGGGGAGATGAACAGTTATGTAATCTGATCTGCGGAAAAGTTCTTGGTTATCTACGAGTTCAACATTGAGTTTGTTAGCGGTTTCTGGGGCAATATAAGGGTCAGAGGCTATGATTTTCATTCCAAAAGCCTGAGCACGTTTGGCTACTTCCGTTCCGATTCGTCCAAGTCCGATTATACCGAGAGTTTTTCCATACACCTCAACTCCCATAAATCTTTGTCGCTCCCATTCTCCGCTTTTCATAGAGGCACTTGCAGGGGCGATATTTCTTGATAAAGCCAATATAAGCGTCAAGGTATGTTCCGCAGCGGATATAGTATTCGCATTTGGCGTGTTGACAACGATTACACCTTGCCTTGTCGCAGTATTTACGTCAACGTTATCAACTCCGACACCTGCCCTACCGATAACCTTTAATTTTTTCCCTGCTTTGATCACATCCGCGGTAACTTTTGTCCCGCTTCGCACAATAAGGGCATCATAATCAGCTATTCGCTTTATCAATTCCTCATAAGATAGCTTTGTCTCTATATCTACTGATATATCGTCTTCATTTTTGAGGATCTCAATCCCTTTATCGGATAAATACTCAGTGATCAATACCTTCATCATTTTTTACGCCTTTTTATCAACGTCAGTCTTTATACGGTCTATAATTGACTGGATTGTCATAGCACCGAGGTCTTCTCCGCTTCTTAGTCTAACCGCGACAGTATTAGATTCTGCCTCTCGTTTTCCGACGACTAACATATATGGTATCTTTTCAAGCTGTGCCTCTCTGATTTTGAAGCCAAGTTTTTCGCTTCTTAAATCTGTGGAAACCCTTAAACTATGTTTAGTCATCTCTTCTTTTATTTTTATTGCGTAATCATCAAGATCGCTTGTTACTGGCAGAATTATCGCCTGAACAGGTGAAAGCCATACAGGAAAAGCACCTGCATAATGTTCTATTAGTCCGCCAAAGAAACGTTCCAAAGACCCCAAAACGACCCTATGCACCATCACTACTGGATGAGGTTGACCGTCTTGACCGATATAAGTTACATCAAATCTTTGCGGTTCGTTGAAATCAAATTGAATTGTCGGTCCTTGATGTGCCCTTCCAAGTGCATCTAACAATTTTATATCTATCTTCGGTCCATAGAATACCGCTTCGCCTTCCATACGTGTATATTCTAAGTTCCTCGCTTTAATAGCTGTGATCAAGGCAGATTCTGCTTGCTCCCACATCTCATCAGTTCCAAGATATTTGTCTTTATGCTCATCTCTAACGCTAAGCTCTATCTTGAATTCCTCATAACCGAAGGTCTTTAGCATAAATAAGGCTAAATCAAGTGCAGATAATATTTCGTCAGGGGCTTGTTCAGGAGTGCAGAAGATATGGGCATCATCTTGCGTAAATCCTCTGACACGAAACATTCCCGTCAAAGTGCCTGAACGTTCATAGCGATAGACAGTTCCTAATTCTGCGTATCTGATAGGCAATTCGCGATAGCTTCGCATCTTTGTTTGATATATAAGTATGTGACCAGGGCAGTTCATAGGTTTCAAGACGTATTCCTGATCCTCTACTTCAAGCACAAACATATTTTCACGGAAGAAACTGTAATGCCCTGATGTGTTCCATAGGTCAGATTTTGCAATGTGCGGGGTGATGACAAGTTCATAGCCACGTTTTAGATGTTCATCTTTCCAGAAATCCTCTATAATACGACGTATAAGCGCCCCTTTTGGATGCCAATATACAAGTCCAGGTCCTGCTTGCTGTTCATGTAGGCTGAATAGGTCAAGCTCTCTGCCAAGCTTTCTATGATCCCTTTTCTGTGCCTCTTCTATTTTATGGAGATGTGAATCAAGTTCCTCTTGGGTTTCGTAAGATACGCCGTAGATTCGTTGAAGCATCTTCTGCTTCTCATCACCACGCCAATAGGCGCCTGCTATGCTGAGCAGTTTAAATGCTTTAATCCTTCCAGTGCTTTTAAGATGTGGTCCTCGGCAAAGATCGACGAAATTATCATGTCTATATACGGTAACCGTATTATCGTCTATCCCTTCTAATAATTCAAGTTTATACTTTTCGTCAAGTTCAGTAAAAAGCTGAATAGCGTCTGTTTTTGATATTTCACTGCGGAAGAATGGCAAATTGGCATTAATTACATCACGCATTTTTTGCTCAATTCGCTCTATGTCCTCAGGTGTGAACGGTTGATCAATATCAAAATCGTAATAGAAGCCGTCTTTGATAGCTGGTCCTATAGCTAATTTAGCATCGGGGAATAGCATTTTTACAGCGCTCGCCATCACATGTGAGGTGCTATGCCAATAAACTTCCTTGCCCTCTTCGCTATCAAAATTCACTATTTCAAGCTTGCAATTATCCTTTAATTTTTCAAATAAATCAGTTAGTTGACCATTAACTTTGACAGCAATAGCATTTTTAGCGAGATTTTCATCAATTGAGGAGATCACATCAAAAAATGCCATATTAACAGGAAAAACTTTTTGCGACCCGTCTGGGAATTCAACAATAACTTCAGCCATTTTATCTATATCCTTATAAAGATAATGTTAATTTAAAAAATAAAACTTGTGGAAAAAACGATGATGGCAGTTTTCTATTTTCCCTCCCCCCTACGGGAGGGTGATTGTGGACAAACTAATGAGATGTGGATCATTGGCAAGGTTAATATTTGACATAATGGGCTGAAAATGGTGGGCGGTAATGGATTTGAACCAATGACCTCTTGCATGTCAAGCAAGCACTCTAGCCACCTGAGCTAACCGCCCGATTTAGTGAACAGAAGTCAATGATTAGTGTCAAAAATTTATTGCTTTGTCTATTACAGATTTCTGATCACTTTTCATGGAGGCGGCGACCGGAGTCGGACCGGTTAATAGTGGTTTTGCAGACCACCGCCTTACCGTTTGGCTACGCCGCCATATAAAAAATTAAGAAAAATGGAGCGGGAAACGGGGCTCGAACCCGCGACAACTAGCTTGGCAAGCTAGTGCTCTACCAACTGAGCTATTCCCGCTCAAAAATTCCTTTTAAATATCTTTTGAATAATATTTTATCATAACCCTAAACCTTTGTCAATAGTTTTTCTCCCTGATTCACCCT
>DTPJ01000196.1 GCA_011334435.1 Candidatus Poribacteria bacterium
ATAAACGCCAAAATACAAAGCGGAAGCGGAGCGAAATATGATGGGGAAATATGCCGCTCCTGACGGAGCTAAAAGATTTTTATTTATGTGTTTTCTATAAATATATCACCCCTTCGGGGTTAAAAGTCCTTAACTCAATCAGAATCTTTTCCTTTATATCCTTATCGTTCCATAGCTAATTAACTAAAATTTGAATTAGACTTTACACAACATAAATTTGGACTACAAGGTAATTCTCTCATGTGCTTAGAATAAAGCGTAAGTTCTCTTATGTATCTTACATCTTCTAACTTTTCATCGGTGAGATCAGATATTTCATCATCAGTTAGACCTTTCTCAATTCCTAAAAGTATTTTATCAATACTTTGATATGTCATCCCCACAGAGCTTTCATCTGTAATTCCGGGCGAGAGATCCGCTGATGGTGCTTTGTTGATGATCTTATCAGGGATTTTTAGGAATTTAGCGAAGTCAAAGATCTCAGTTTTATATAGATTTGCGATAGGCTCTATGTCAACGCCAGCATCACCATATTTTATAAAATATCCTATCATAAGCTCGCTTTTGTTGGTAGTTCCAAGCACAAGCAGATTCAATAGATCAGCATAAAAATATGTAACAAGCATTCTTGTCCTGACTTTGGAGCCGAGATAGGCACGGATTTTGGATATATCAATATTATCTGTTCCCCTTAAAATTTCCAAAAAGACCTTTTCAAATCCCCTTTTTTCTAACCTTCTCTGTTGGATAACGGACAATTTCCTTTTCATTATTTTTGGTAGGAGGCTATATGGAAAAAATATCCTGTATGTGCCTATCTTTTTTAGAATTCCAGTAATATTGACTTTGGTTATATCCTTTATGTTCAAATCTTTTGCAAGGGTTAGGGCATCGTTCATATTTTCTTTGTTGCTATCTCTTTCTGGCAATAATAAGGCTTTTACTTTATCAGAGCCTAAGCTTTCTACTGCCAATTTTGCCACAACTGCGGAATCTATACCTCCGCTTAGCCCGATTATCGCACCATTTTTATTAAATTCTTTGACCTTATCTTTTATAAATTGCTGGATAGTCTCTGAAACTCTGCTCCAATATTCTGAATCATGCTCTTTTATCTCTAATTTCATCATTTTGTCCCGATTATGCGGACTTCTGTTGAAAGATAGTATTCCTTATCGCCATAGGAATAAACAGCTTCGCCGAAAATCGCTGAATATCCCTTTTCTGGCTTTTTAAGCGAAAACATATAATGCGATCCCATCGGCTCTATTTTTGTCTCTTGCCAGACCGATTTTCTGAAATCTTTGGTATCAGATGACGCTGTCCAAACTGAAACACTTATCGGCTTTTGGTCAGACATGATCATAATTTTAAGTCCATCTTCACTATCCGTATAATTCCATGACAATTTCGGGAAGTCCAAATTTCCTTCAACCTTCTTGAAGAATGCAACTGCATCATTAATTATCCTCACAGGATCGCCGACATCATGCCCTTTATTTGGGACACGCAATATGTATTTTTCACCAATTAGATCATCAAAGTATAGGTTCATTGCGTCCAGTGGCCAATATCTATCATTTGACCCGACAACGATGAGTTTTGGCATGTCAATCTTGTCTTTATAAGTATAAGGATCAATTAAACTTGCCAATTTTCTGCCATTTTCATCGGATAATTGTTGAGGCAAATTTAGCAAAGTGTAATCATCTATCTGTTCGCTATAAGTCCCCCATGTCTCAACCTGATGTCTCATCTGCTCAGAAAGATTTAGGTTATCATAAACCATCGGACATATACCTTTAACTCTTTTGTCAACTGCTGATGAAAGCCAAGTCGTCCAGCCCCTTTTAGACCCGCCAGCGACTACAAATCCTTCAACTTTTGTATTCAGTTCTTGTTTAGCGAATTGCTCTATTGTGTCCATAGCCCTTACCGCAGATTTCGTCATCGGCAGTAATAAAGCCCATTCAGTATCGCCAGTCTCTAAAACTTTTGTGAACGTATAAGCGATCAGGCTATCTTCTCTTTTGCCTCCGAATAACGGCTGACGAGGGACGTCATATAATATTGCGACAGGAGCACCAATTCCATTCGCTATGGCTGTCCCATACATATTCTCTTCTGTGTCATTCTTGCTCCAGCTACCCGTTATTATTAAGAAAACCAATGTCGGATTCTTAACATTTTTTGGCGTTATTATTGACATCCTGTGATCCCAAGCGATGTCTTTCCAAGTCTGAGATATCAGTTTAATATCATACTTTTGCATATCAAAAGGAAGTTCTTTCTGTTCAAGCTTTTCCCATTTGTAACTTTCATCTGGTTTAGCGATATAATCAAATAAGTTTGCGAATGCGATAGTTTGGATAATTAGCAATAATGATAATGTAACAATAACCCTTTTCATTTTTCCCTCCGTAAAAGTTAGACGATTATGTATTTTGAGTTTGAAAACACTGATTGAAACCGTTTAATTGAATTTTACCATATAGTCATATTAATTATCAACAAGTTTTTGATTAATTGGGATTTGCTTATTGATATGTGAGGATAATTGTTGTATAATACATTTGGATATAAAAATTAGGGCAAATTATAGTATTTTTTATTGAGGAGAAAAAGATGAGGACAGTAAACTTAGGACTTATAGGAGCAGGGGGAATTGCTCAGGCACATTGTCGGGCAATGTCTGATATTGAGGGTGTTAAAATCGTTGCAGTGAGCGACGTAGTAAGAGCAAATGCGGAAAGAACCGCAGAACGTTGGGGAATTCCAAAGATATTTACAGATTACAAAAAGATGTTAAAAATGGACGAGATAGAAGGCGTCATCGTTTGCACACCTACTGCTATTCATTCTGCACCTTCTGTTGCAGCTTTAAAGGCAGGAAAACATGTCCTCTGTGAAAAACCTATGGAAGCTACGCTTTCCGCTGCAACTAAGATGGTCAGAGCTGCGCATGAATCAGGCAAAATACTTATGATAGCATTAAAACTTCGCTTTACTCCGCAAGTTAAAAAAGCAAAAGAGATAGTTGATGCTGGAACGCTTGGCGATATTTATTATGCTGAAACAGTTGCAGACAGAAGACGAGGCAATCCCGGTGGTAGTTTTATAAAGAAGGCAACTGCTGGTCTTGGTGCTGCTGCTGACATCGGAGTTTATGCACTTGATACCGCCCTTTATCTGATGGGGCATCCAAAACCTGTCGCTGTTATGGGCATTACATCAAACTATCTTAGCTTGCATAACACTTGGAACGAGGCATTAAAGCAGACCGAAGTTGAGGATTTCGCTTGTGGTTGGGTGTTGTTTGAAAATGGCGCAAGGTTGGTATTCAAAACCTGTTGGTGCATGAACATGGATTCACTTGGCGGAACAATATTCCTTGGGACAAAGGCAGGACTAAGGATTGGTGTAGGGGAAGTTAGAGGTCCTCAAGAAGGTGTTATACTCTACCATGATGAAAACGGAGAGGCAAAAACAACTAATATACCGATCGGCGAAAGTGTTGATGTATTCAAAGCAGAGGATTCCGCTTTTGTTGATGCTGTTCGCGAAGGAAAGCCATCGCCGATTGATCCTGATGGAATGCTTTTAACCAATGTGATCATTCAGGGTGTCATTGATTCACAGGCAAAAGGCGGGCGCGAAGTAAAAGTTAAAGTTCCGACATTTTGATACAAAATATAGGGTATAGGGAAGCCTGATTTAATAGCCCTATGCCCTGATTTTATTATAGGCGGTGAGCCATGAAAAATGAAAAACATGGTATAGTCTTACGCCAAATTCTCCTTATTATAAGCCTTTTTTTGATTATTGCTATTATCTCAACTTTTGCAATTAATAGAACATGGCATTATTTTCAAACGTCTCAAAACAGACCAAAAGGTCCCTATTTCAAAGAAGGCATAATAAGGACAATTGCAGAGACAGAATTAACCGAAGCTGAGATCACAGGAACAAGGAATAATGCCATTGTTCAAGCTATACGTAAAGTTGGGGCAAGTGTTGTAAGCATTAGCACTGTTCGTGTCGTTAGCGATCCTTGGTTTGAGTTTTTTTATCCTTTCGGAGATGCAAAAAGAAAATATTATGGGCTCGGGTCTGGATTTATAATTGATAATAGAGGTTATATTGTCACTAATTGTCATGTTATAGAGGATGCTGATGTTATAACTGTTACATTAACAAACGGAAAGCATCTTGACGCTGAGGTTATCGGATTAGATAAACAGTCCGATATAGCGGTTTTGAAAGTTGAGGAAAATTCTAACTATACCATAGCCGAACTTGGCGATTCTTCTGATCTACTTGTTGGTGAATGGGTCATAGCGATCGGAAATCCGTTTGGGTATCTTATGAAAGATTCGCAACCAACAGTAACCGTCGGTGTTATAAGTGCTACTGGTAGATCGTTTCAAAAAGAAGGGGTAAGGCTTAACAATCTTATCCAAACAGACGCTGCTATAAATCCGGGAAACAGCGGGGGACCATTGGTAAACTGCTATGGACAAGTTATAGGTATAAATACCGCAATATTTTCTACAACTGGTGGTTATCAAGGTGTCGGATTTGCTATACCGATTAACACTGCTAAAAAGATCATTACCAAGTTAATTGAACACGGGATTGTAAAGGAACCATGGCTTGGAATTGATTTTCAGGAGCTAACAACCGAAATAGTGGAATATTTCGGGCTTAAAGATATTCATGGTGCGTTAGTTTCTGATGTCGTCAAAGGTAGTCCAGCAGATAAAGCAGGATTGCTAAACGGCGATATTGTCACGAAAATTGGCGATCAGGATATAAAATCATCGGAAGACGCTATTGAAAAATGCAGGTTATTATCTGCTGGCGAAAATGTGGCATTTCGCGTTTTCAGAAAAGGTGAGTTCCGCAATATTTTAATAACCGTAGAAGATGATGATGTTGCTAATTCTGCCGATAGAGTGTTTGGGTTTATTGTCCAAGCTAATACGCAAAAATTAGCAAAGAAATATAAGCTCTCTTCCTATAAAACAGGAGTTGTAATAATACAGGTTAGAAAAAATAGTCCTGCTTACGAAGCTGAATTAGAGGAAGGCGATCTTATACTAAGAATGGCGAAAGTAGAATCAGACCTTTTTTCTGAATTCAGTGTGAGTGAAGACATAAATAATCTAAATGATTTTAGGAGATTTATATCAAGAGTTCGCAAAAATCAGACTATCAGGATAATATTTGAAAGAAAGGGCGAGCTTTGGCGGACTAATCTAAAAGCATTAGAAGATGGATAAATATGTCAATATTATATGCTGAATACTAGATACTGGATTTGATCAAATTTAATGTCTCAATAAATCAAGGAGGATGTGCTAATAATATGAAGACCCCTTTGATAACAATTTTCGTTGTCGCTATAATGGTTATAGGTCTTTTCCTTGCTTTCTATGATTACAAAAAACATGGAATCCATGAGCAACCGATAGGTATTTCAAAATCCCAATCAGAAGCATTAAAAAAAGCAAGAGTAAAAGGTGAACAATTAGTTGAGAAGCAAGATTATGATAGTGCAATAGAAGAATATAAAAGAGCAATACAATTATCCCCAAGAGACCCTTATATACGCAATGATCTTGGAGCTGCATATTATTATCTTGGTCTTAAAGCGATGGACCCGCCAATTCCTGATGATGAGGATATAGGATATGGGACTTCAATTGATGCAAGGCAACTCACAAAGGAACAGACAATAGAAAAAGTAAAAGAAGCTCTAAATACAGTCAAATCAGGTATAATTACTGTTGTTGTTAAGGATCAATCTGTAAGCAAAGATATTGAATTATTTATTAAGCCAATGGGGCATTATATCCATATTGAGAGTGAACCAAGAGAGGATGGAGGACAAAATTATTGGGCAACGATAATCACAGGCAAGACAAAAGACTATTTTCTTAACGCTGAAAAAGAATATAGAGCAGCGATTGATCTGCTGTTTGTCCGAGACGCGGAGGGACGCAAATATTCCAGTTATTCCGTAGCATCAAGAAATCTTGGCACGCTTTATTTTAGAATGGGAAGAAAGAAAGAAGCCCTAAACCATTGGCAAAGGGCATTGCAATTAGAACCTTCCGATCAAGAACTGAAAAGACTTGTTGATAGTTATAGAAAACAATAGCTTATATCTTTGGGAAAAACCTAAACGATAGATGAACGAGAATTCAACAATATTTCAAACAAAGGGCATAAAAGAGCTTTTTGTCCTATCTTACCGACTTTATAAAGAAAATTTTCTTAAATTTATCGGTATAACTCTCTTCCTAAAAGGACCCTATATAATAATTACCTATATAATATCAAAGATTATCTCCTCATCGCTTACATCAATTATCACGACTAATACAGAAAATGCTATAAATCTTGAATATGTATCAAACATCATAATTGTTGAGTTATTAGAATTGGCATTCATTCCATTCATAAGTCCCATAGCTATCTCTGCTATTACTGTGAATATATCTGAAAAATATCTGAAAAAAGACATAGGAATAATTGACTCTTATAAAAGACTGACTGAAAAGTTATTGCCTTTGTTAGGGACTATATTGTTATCTGGAATTCTCATATCCTCAGGATTTATATTTGCTTTGTTGTTAATAATGGGAAATCCTCAGATTGCTAATATAATGATTTTATTTGCACCTGCGATCGCCTCTTTATTTTGGGTATGGTATGCCTTTATCCCTCAAACTGTCATTATTGAAGGCGAAGGCGGGATCGGTGCAATGAAACGTAGCAAATATCTTACAGAAGGATATTTTAAAAGAGTCTTTACCCTTGTAGTATTAGTTTTTATTGGCATATTATTGATCACTTGGCTATGTTCATTTGTATTCAGCAAAATGTTATTCTTTCTTGGAGATAATAGTGCTTTTCTTGGAAAAGGTTTATCTAATGTTGTCTCTGTTATCCTTGAACCTTTCAGAATGGCTATTATTTCGCTTCTTTACTTTGAACTTCGGTTTCGCAAAGAGGGATTTAACCTTGAAACTCTTGAAAAAGAGCTGAGATCGGAAATTGGTTTAACTTACAATTGATCGAGCTATATGGAGATCGGCAAATTAGAAAAAGCTCCGGGCGGTTTTCCTGTTGATGTCGCTATACCTGCTTATGAGGAAATAAAAAAAGCTTATAAAGTCTTTAACGCGGAGGACAAGTGTTTACTGGACATTCACGATGGCGGGCATGTTTTTCATGGTGTGCCTGCGTTTGATTGGTTTGACAAAGTCCTAAAATGAATGCCATATTGAAAAGCCTTATATGGTTTCTCTATCCTGCACAATGCAGACGTTGCGGAGAAAACCTTGATCCCGCTGATGGTTACTATATATGTAAGTTATGCTGGGATCAAGTTGAGTATATAAAAAGACCTTATTGCGAAAAATGCGGATTTCCGCTAAATCCTCTTTCGTCCTTGTCAGAGATGATTTTTTCTTGTGCAAATTGCCCTGATGAGTCTAAATTCGGCAAAGTGAGATCGATCGCATACTATCATAATTCCGCAATAGGTGAGGCGATAAGGTTATTAAAAGACAATGGCAAAACGATCATGGCAGACAAATTGGCAGAGATAATGGTTAAAGGCATAAATGAATTTTTGGATTCAAAGGATTATGATTTCATTATACCTGTGCCAATTCACAAGAAAAAGGTTAGAAAACGTGGTTACAATCAGATGGAATTAATAGGCAGAAAAGTCAGCTCAAAAACAGGAATTCCATTGGAAACAAAGAGCTTTGTTAAAATCAAAAATACTCCACCTCAACGTGGTTTGACAGGAAAAGAGAGAATACAAAATATAAAAGGCAGTTTTTCCGTTATAAACACATCTAACATTGAAAGGAAAAGGATATTATTAATAGATGACGTTATGACCACTGGGTCAACAGTAAATGAATGTGCAAGAGTCCTTTTAGAAGAAGGGAAAGCTGATAATGTTGATGTGATTACACTTGCCCGCGTTGCCTTCTCTGATCTTCCTGATGATATACGCGATGCAATGTCTCAGCAAATCTGAGATGCTTTTCAACCGATGCAAGTATCGGAAAAACAGATAAAGCGTGTTTAAGTAAATCGTAAGAAGGATTAAATAAGTATTCCGCCATCATCCGCCTTTGAATAGCTAATAGACGCGTGATCCCGCCAAACCATTCAGGCAATTCTCCGATACTTTGGGGCGTAAATTCCCTTCCACAAACGAAAGTTGGCACTTCAACGGATGTATTATCAGGAAAATTGCTTATTGCCCCGTTATTTATCACTTGGAGTGCCACTAATTCCTTTTCATTAGTAGCCATAGCCCTGATCAGTTTCCCAATAGCTCGCCCTGTCGCAGGATAATTCACAAGTGACCGTTCAGGATGGATCATTGGACGGTCTGTGATCGGCTTTTTAGTTTGTAATGCCTCTTCCAAAGCTTTTTCATAGCTTTCTCGTTTGCCTCCCCAGCGACTCCAATCCAATTTAGTCTTTGGCTCAAAATAAAATGGGGGCGTATGATACCCGGAACTCATTAGGTGACCAGTAAGCTCAAATATCCGAAAAATCCCATAATTGCCCGGGTGAAAATCTACGTCTTTTTCTATTTCAAATAATTTTTCTCTGAGAAGTTTATAACCATCTTCCCCATCAATAGTCAATTTCAGCGTCCAGCCATTATGATTTACGCCAGCATAAACCATTTCAACAGCTTCTTCTGGAACGCGAAAATAATAAGCCAATGCACCTCGTAAGCCCTCAACTTCAACGCACATACCGACCGCTTGAATTCCCATCATATTCATAAACAAAGCTATGACATCCGTTGGATTGACAAGCGATATATGCGTTGCAGAAGGACAATATCTTTTCATATCATCAGCAAGATCAACGTAAAATGGGACAACGGCGACAGCCTCCGCAATATCACCTGGACCTGGTTCTGGCAGAATGGCATCAACATCTGCAAGCAACTGATTTATCTCTCTCAATCGGTCATATAAAGCGACAGAGACAAAAACAAGGTCTGCACCGTCCAAAGATTCTTCACGAGTTGCGGTCGTTTCTGCCCTAAAAGTCGGATATTCATCGCTTATAATATCTGCATACTGACGCATACGCTCTGCTCTGTCTCTATGTATATCATAAAGCGATAGGCATAGCTCAAAATTTCCTTTTTTCCCCATAATATCAGCTATACCATTTATTATTGACGGAAGAAACATACTTCCACCGCCGATATAAGCGACCTTAAATGCTTTTTTATCTTTCATTTTTCCTATCCCATTAATAACTTTATATCGTTTAGAGTCCCATTAATAGCGGTTATGGTTTTTTCAATAGCTTGATTTGAAATATTCATTGAAATTAATTCGGATTTCAAGCGACCAAGTTCATCTGCGTAATCTGTAAGTGTAGTAGGTGACATCCTATCGCGGAGATATATTGCAGGACCAGGTGTAGATGGATTTTCACTCCAAACAAGCGGTTCAAGCGATATTGGACCATTGCCGATACGGAAATTTGAACGGGAAAAATAGGCATTTTCAGCACGAATAAACCATTCAGTCAACTTTTTAGAGTCAGATTCGCCTAAACCATAAACAGCTTTCACAGCTTCATATAAAGAATCCTCTGGACTTATATCAGGATTTTTAAGTATCCTCGCTCCAACGCGCCAAGATAATTCCTCAACAGGATTAGCAAAGGGACGATAAAAGTATTCGCAAGCCATTCCTCCATCATCCCATAATTGCTTTATTGCCTTTGCAGAACTAAGTCCACATGGCAAAAACCATCTGAGCCTTTCCCAATGTTGCGGAGGTTCTACAAAAACACCGCCAACAGAGCCGAACGCACAATCAAGGTTTTCTATGATCTGCTTGCGTCTGCCTGTAAATGCTGACAATTCCTGAACCTCAACCATATAATCAACAGCTTTTGAAATCTGCTTAATATGTTCAAACTCGCTTGGTTCGTCAAGCCGTAATCCCCACGAAGCCTGACCTATGACCCAGTCAGGGCGGTTCGCTCTTATATATTCAGCGGAACGCGTGAGAATTATCGCATGATGTTCAGCTGGTGAAAGTTTACTGCATTTCTCGCAATTGCACCGTCCCTGGTCCGCTGACTGCATGCTTACGCCGTCAAGACCCCATTTAGGCTCCATAAGGAAGTCAAGGACTCGCCTCTGCCACTCCCAAGCTTTTTCGCTAAACAGACACATCGCCTTATTATGCCCAGCGGAGACTTCAGGCACTTTTTTAATTACCTCATCAAATCCCCACGAATATATGCCAACTCCTGACAATATCTTTAATCTACGTTCATGTGCAGATTGGACAAATTGTTTGAGAAGCTCAGACCGTCTGTCATCAATAATATTTTCAAAAGGCACGGGCCAAGAATGATTTATGAACAGTCCCCATACGACGTTATATGTCATATCTAATTCCTTTTGGACATTAAGGAAGCGAATTCGATCTTCAAGCAGTTTCTCGTCCCATCTTATACAGGGCCAGCTATCGTTTGGGGTAGGTTCTGATGCGAGGTCTCTTAACCATCCGTCAGTAACGCGATATTTAAACGATCTCTCTTCCATTTTTAAAATCCCCATTTTTCATCACAAATTCGTGATAATGCAAATAATTTTTAACTGGAATGTCAGGACCTATGGAGTGAGCGCCGATAGCAACCCCACCATCTTTGGCACATTCTATAATTTCATTTGCCTGTAATTCAATATCCTTGAATGTCCCATAGGGCAAGACATTGGCATTACACATTCCACCGATATAAGCTAATTTTTTTCCATATTTAGCTTTCAACCTTGGGATATTCAATCCTGCTTTTGGCTCAACTGGATTGATTGCATCTATACCAGCTTCTATTATCATATCCAAAAGTGGTTCAATATTGCCATCGCTATGTAATACAACTTTTTTTGCACCAGCAGACTTAAAAGCCTTTACCATTCGTTTATAAGCAGGGAGGAAGATTTTCTCAAAAGATTTCGGCGACATAAGCGGTTGAAGATTGCTTCCCATATCATCATATATCCAAAGACCAGTGTCAAAAAGTTCTCCTCTGCGAAGTGATTCCTTGCCAATTTCAATGATATGGTCTGCAATTCTATCTGCAAGGGCTTTGGCAAATTCAGGATCACCTGCAATATCATAAAGGAAATTTTGCTTTCCACGAACATGAGCAGATCGTAAAAAGGGTCCGCCTGTCTTGCAGAATATACATCGCCTATCTGTTCTGAATTTTTCTGGATCAAAGCCTTTATAGCGAAAATCCAAATATGGAGAATCAAATTCTATTCGGTCAAGGTCGCTTTTATTTTTAACTATCGTGTCTAACTCTTCATAGAAAAAGCTGTTTGGGCGAGTGCGAACTATGCATCCCCAGCTATTTTGAGATATTGTCCCCGTAGAGTCCTGATATAATGTCTTTGCACGGGTAGGAAATGGCGTTTCATCTGCAACAACAATCCCAATATCAATGCTAAAATATTCGTCAAGATTTGTCCTTAAAGGCAGATTTAACTCTTTAATACACTTCTCAGAAAATTCTGACCAAAAGCTATCAAATTTCGGTATTCTATCAGGTTTTTGATGATCCAACATCATCATAACCCGTTCTTTTGATGTCATAAATCAAGACCTTTTAGCTAATAAAAAACGCACCCATAAAACATAAATTTAAGGATGCGTAAATATTTAAGTTTGAATTTAGAAGCTCGCGATGAGCGAAATTCTATGTGACTGACCGAGTTCGCCATAAGGGACAAAGGCATAATCTAATTTATAATTGCCTATTCCAAATCCGACCCCTGCACGCAACCCTGACACAGTGCCAAGATCGTTGCCTCCGAAGGCATATCTATATCCAAAGCGAAGATCAAACATCCCCATTATCCTATAATCAGCGCCAAATCCGATATTTACATCATTATCAGAAGGGATATTTGAATCAACTGCTAATGTTAAAGCATTATCTAATAGCTTATATGCTAATCCTATATTGACATTCAGCGGAAGACCATAAGATTCTTCAATAAATTTCATCTTTGTCCCAAGATGTTGTAAATTAACACCGACAAGGAATTTATTGTCCGCTGAATATATTCCGCCGAGGTCAACAGCAAAAGCCTGAGCTTTCTGTTCGTCAATTTTTTCTTGTAAAAGCTTTGCACTAAAACCGATAGAAATTGATTTATTTATTTTTCCACCATAAGAGAGTGCAACTAACAGATCATAGGGTCTAAACTTGCCTTGTTCAGTTCCAGCATCGTCAGTTTTATCAAGTTCTCCCATTGAAATATAAGATACGCTTCCTGCAATAGTGCCAATACCAAACGCAGGCTGGACATATCCGATATATTCATATCTAATATCCTCAAACCATTCATTGTGCATCAATCCGATTTGGATTTTATCAACTTTGCTTAGCCCTGCTGGATTCCAATAAGTAGCATAAACATCGTCAGCATTTGCGACATTTGATTCTCCCATACCGACAGCATTAGCACCAACTCCCATTTTTAGGATTTGCCCACTTTTAGTTCCTGCATTTTCGTTTATTTTTTTAGCGAAACACGGATAATTAAACCCATATAAAATTACAAATATGATCGCTATGATCCCAACTGCTTTTCGCATCAAATTTCCTCCGTCCAAAAAGAATTTTTATCAGAAATTTCATTAATCTGTGTTGAAAATATTTTTCCATTTTCTATAATTATACTCTTTTAGACCGCATTATGTCAAATGAAAACGACAAGACGGAGACTGTATTAATTTAGTAGGCAACAAAAAAGCCATCTGTTATAATATACTCCGTATTTATAATAAACAAGATAAATAAACAAAGGAGGAACAGATGGCTGATAATATTATAAAACAAGATG
>DTPJ01000059.1 GCA_011334435.1 Candidatus Poribacteria bacterium
ATATTTTTAAACATCATCAATCCCCTTTTTAATCCTGCCAGTGTTTTCTTTTTATCTATAAAAAATGAGACCAACGTTAAAATAATTGAAACTGAGATAAAAATAATTGCATTATTAATCATATTTTAGAAGACCTTTTCCTTCTACTTAATTTCCTCTCTGTCAATCTTGTTTAATACATTGAAGTTCAATTTTTATGTCATTTAAAGTTGTGAATGTAGAATAAAAAATAGCGCCTGACATTTTAGGGAGTTTGTCAGACACTATTGCGATGTTAGTTATTCTTTGGGTTTGTCCTCGGGTTTATCCTCGCATGGATGCTTGTCCTTTGCTTCTGGATGGCACTCCTTTATCTGCTCAGGAGAGCATTTCTTTGGTTCTTTGCCCTTTGGACAGCATTTTGACTTCTCTTTACACATCGTCTTTCACCTCTCTTGAAATCAATTCAAGAACTAAGTTGGCACATTCTTGAAGTCTCTCGGTAACTAACTCATAGTGAACCCAATACCCTTTTTTCACTCCAATTACCAAACCAGCATTTTCAAGAACACTAAGATGCTGTGATATTGCCGGCTGAGACATGCCAGTCTTACTCACAAGGGCATTGACGCATAAAGATCGCTCCGATAAAAGTTGAATTATCTTCAACCTTACCTCGTTTGATAGTGCTTTAAAAACTTTGACAGCGTCTTCCATATCTCAAAATCCACTATGAGTATATAAGTATATAAAAATTTACTTATATATTTTAACACGAGAAAATTGTTTTGTCAATAAAAAATCCTAGTTTTAGTTTATTAATTCGTGTGCTATTTTTTGCGATCTTCAATTCAGTATCAAATATTCGCATTATATATTCGCATTATAGATTTTCAACTTTTCAAAATTTATTTGATAACTACACACTTCATCTGCTTTTGATCTCTTATTAGCAACTTCCCATCAGATAAAGCCAATGGCGCCCAACATTGATTTGTCTCCAATAATTTCGCACTTGCCAAGACTTTAAAACTATTTGGGTTAGGTTCTATCAGATACAAAACTCCCTTTAACCCGTCTAAGCCGATAAGCAAATCATCTGCTATGATCATACCGCCTTTATCAAATTCAGGAGATTGACCCGTTTTCCATTTGACATTGCCATCTAAATCCATACAAAGCAACCCATCTCTGCGACCTGTATTGTCAGTGCATTGTGCGTATAGATGACCTTTATAGAGAATAGGTGGATGAACATGCGTCCCGAAAGCTTGAGTTTTATATATTTCGGTGACTGTATATGCACCGTCTCTTTTCTCAACTTTGATCATTGCAGAGCCACTTCTATATCCACCAGTGATAAAAAGCCTTCCATCGCCGATTTCTGTAACATTTGGTATAGGTATCCTACATCTCCAACCTTGATATGACCAGAGGACTTTTCCCGTCAGAGGATCAATACCAACAACGCCGACAGGGGTATCATAACTGATCTCTCTTTCCTTTATAAATTTACTGCTACCTATCATCACAATTTGATCCGCACCATCAATATTCACAATCTTTGGCGATACATAACCTTCTTCTGTGGGAAATGGTTTTGAGACCCATTTTACATCTCCTTTAAGTTTATCATAAGCGACAACGCCTGCCTTTTCCGTCTGAGATGCTATGATTAGCAAATCGCCATAAATCAAAGGATTTTGAGCGATCCCATAATCGGGGATTCTTGTTCCATCAAAATCCTTCCATATATTTTTATGCCAAACAGGTTTATGCGTCCTTTTATCAATACAATATAGGTCTCCAAAGCAACCGCATGTATATATAAAATTGCCATCAATAGTTGGCACAGACCGAGAGCCATCATGGCTAACACTCCCCGGGGCAGAATAAGAGAATGACCATTCTTCTTTCCCTGTAATCAAGTCAATACACCGTATAACATCTTGGCTGTTTTTTATACGGTCTAAAATATATACCTTTCCTTCGCTAATTGCAGGTCCGCCAAATCCCTCGCCAAGTGGAAAAGTCCATAAAACTTTTGGTTCACCTTTAGACCATGAACGTTTTAAACCGACTTCCTTTGATATTGCATTTCGGTCAGGACCAAGATATTGGCACCAATCTGCTAAGCAAATATTAGATAAAACCGATATGATAGCTATAATTAATATTAAACTTTTCATATTCCATCTCCTTAAGCGTATGCTAAAAAGCAGTGTAAATCAGATATACTCCGCCAAGGATAACAAGGATACCACAAACTTTTTTAACTATTGTAGCACCTTTTGATCGTTCATTCCAATTGAGATAATGCTGAACTAATTCTGTTGATGTTCCTGCTATAACAATCACAGAACAATGACCAATGCCAAAAGCTAACAGTAATATTATACCATAAAGAATGTTAGTCTCTGCAAGCCTAAAAGTGACGCCAAGCATTGGAGCCATATATGCGAATGTGCAAGGACCCAAAGCAACCCCAAAGATAAGTCCTAAAATGAACGCTGATAATAACCCTTTACGTTTCATACCTATTTGTCCCGGTCCAGACCAAGGCGTAGGGATCACGCCGAGAAGATAAAGTCCTACGATAAAGAAAATGACTGCGACAACATAATTTCCATATTTTCCAATATCTCCCATGATTCTTCCAGCAGAAGCCGTTATAATGCCTATAATTCCAATAGTGAAAAGTATTCCAAGCGCGAAAAGCAGAGAGGTAAAAAACGCCCTCTTAGTTGAAATTCGTCCTTGTTGATTTATAAATCCTATAATAAGTGGGATACTTGACAGATGACATGGACTCAGAAGGATACTTAAAATTCCCCAAGCGAGAGAGGCAAAAATAGCAATAAATGGCGAGCCTTGCACAGCATTGGTAAGTGCAATGAAAATCTTTCCCATTATTTAGATACTCCCATCTCTTTTAATTTGGCTATTATCTTTTCCTTAGGGAAAAAACCGACATGACGATAAAACTCATTCCCATTTTTATCAAAGAATATCTGGACAGGGATAGAAGAGACACCATATCTTGCACTTAATATCTGATTTTCCCTGACGTCCACGAATTCCACATTTATTATTCCAGAATATTCCTTTTTTAATTCTTTAAGCATAGGCGCCATCATATCGCAAGGCACACAACCGCTCGCTCCGAAGTCAACAAGACTTGGCTTTCCAGAACGACGTAACTTGTCAACAGGATTATTTATCGCTTTTGGGTATTGCAACTTTGCCCAATCGTCGTTGATCTTTATAACTATCCGTTTCCCGATGTCATTAACATATCTGTTAAGAAATTCCTGCTTCTTTTCATTGATCAACTGAGGTTTTATGAAAGGCTCAACATCAGCAAACTTCGCCCCTTTGAAGGCATCTTTATTAGACTCGTAATATTCCTTTACTTCCTGTTGGCTTACGGTTACATTGGCAGTCAATTCTTCAACAAATTTTTTTATGACATCTTCCTCTTTCATACTTTTTATGTTAATTTTCTTTGACTTTGCCCAAGCTTGAACTTCGGCATTTATCAAGCGATCAACTGCGATATTTTCAAGCAGAAAAAAGATATTATCCTTAATCTGAGATTGTAGGTTCGCAGATACCTTTTTCACTTCTGCATCAAGTTGAGACTGAGTTATCTTTACTTCACTAGCTACTAATAGCTCTCCTGACGGCAAAGAATCAGTTATCGCATATTTTAGTGGTCCATTAAATAAACCGGGATATTTGACATCTATTGTAGTCTGCCCAAAAGCAGATAGAGCATAGGTCGCTTGGAGCAACATTAATAAAAATAGAGCAAGTTTTGAACCTCTGAAATTAATCAAGTTTCATTCCTTTCTGTTTGAAGGTATTTAATATATCCTCTTTGGACATAAAACCCTCGTGTCTATAAAACTCCTTGCCTTCTGGATCGAAGAATATCTGTGTCGGTATTATGCTAATTCCATATTTATCGCCTTCTTTTGGATTTTCCCAGACGTCTATAATCTCTACATCAAGTTTACCAGCATAACTCGCTTTTAATTCTTCTAAAATTGGCTTCATCATCTTACAAGGTATGCACTTATCCGCACCTAAATCAATTAACTTTGGGAGTTTCTCTTGTTTTTTATTATTGATCGCTTTATTGGACTTTAGATCTGTCGTTAAAGTTTTAGATGTTAGATTTGGATCTTTATTGATATTTTTGTTTTCAGAGACAGACATCTCTTGTGAAATATTGGTGTTGATAGGTAAATCGCTTTTATTCTTACATGAGAATGCAAAAAGCAATAAAAAAGATAAATAAAAGACAGCGATCAAATTCTGAACAAAACTTATTTTTGACCCAATACGCACTCATTACTCCTTTCAAAAATAATGAATAGCAAAATGCCCCAACTGATATTTTAGTTGAGGCACTAATTATCGTTATAACATAGATTTTATCTCCGAGAAGACCTTATTAATCGCCTCTTCTGTGACAGGAGATTTGCCTTTCTCAAAACCCATCTTTGTGACTTCAAAGGATTTTGGCGTGATACCGATATGCTCAACAGCTTTTGTAGCACAAGCAATTGGGCATCCATCTATCGTGATCACTTCATCAGCCCCTTTGGTCGTTTCAACGATCCCGCTGACATGACCACCAACCCCAGCTAAGCAATACATTTTACCAAGCCCTTCTCTTGTCATCTTTCTGCCTACCTGATCGGCAATCGCACCAACATCTGCTGCTCCAGAGCATGGAAATACAAGTATAGTTCCTCCACAACAGCATTCGTCCTTTTTTTCCTCTGGCATTTCTTATCCTCCATTGTTTATATTAATTTAGTTAGCTGTTTTAATCCATTCAGCGATCTGTTCGGGAGAAGGTATCTTTCCTGCAACCTTCACTTCACCATTGATCGCCAAAGCAGGCGTTATCATAACGCCATATTTCATAATGTCGTCAATCTTTTCTACTTTTACTATTTCCGCTTCTATCTTTAAGTCTTTAACAGCTTTTTGAACATTTTCAAGCGTTTTCTTACACTTTGGGCATCCAGTGCCGAGTATCTCTATCTTCATCTTATACACCTCCCATTATCAGACCAAATAACATTCCAGTAAACGTTGCCATAATAACGACGAGACCAATAAATACAAGTGTTTTCTTTGTTCCCATTATACTTCTTATTACTATCATATTTGGCAAACTCAGGGCAGGTCCTGCTAATAAAAGAGCCAAAGCAGGTCCTTGTCCCATTCCAGAACCTATAAGCCCTTGAAGTATAGGAACTTCGGTCAAAGTGGCAAAATACATAAGAGCACCAACCACTGACGAAAAAAAGTTAGCGAAAAACGAGTTTCCACCGACAACATAAGCTATATACCTTGATGGTATCAGTCCTGTATCGCTGTTGGGGCTACCCATCAGAAATCCTGCGACTAAAACTCCGCCAAAAAGTAATGGGAGTATCATCTGAGCAAAAGTCCATGTAGATGAAACCCATTCCTTCACTTCATCTTTTTTGAACCAAGCTATTAGCATCAATATCAATGCTATAAGAAAAGCACCTGCTAAATACCAATGGACGCTATAAACTGCATCCCAAAAGCCGACGGATTCTTTAGGTTTGCCCCATGCAGCAAATATTAGGATAAAAACCATAGAAAGAAAATATAAGCCTGTTTTCCATAAAGGTCTTGCCTCTGCCTCAATCTCAGGCATAGGTGCGTTAGCTTTTTCTGCCTCTTCTTTTCTGAAAAACAAAGCCATCAGAAGCCCAATGACTATTGAAAATATGATCGCACCTAAAGCCCTTGCCAATCCAAGCTCCCATCCCAGGATTCTTGCAGTAAGTATTATCGCTAAAACATTAATGGCAGGACCAGAATAAAGAAAAGCAGTTGCAGGACCTATTCCTGCACCTCGTCTATATATCCCCGCAAACAAGGGCAGAACTGTGCATGAACAAACAGCTAATATCGTCCCTGATATTGATGCGACGCCATAGGATAATATTTTGTTCGCCTGTGCACCAAAATATCTCATAACAGACGCTTGACTGATAAATACCGATATACCACCAGCAATAAAGAACGCTGGAACTAAACAGAATAGGACGTGTTTCTGTGCATAATCTTGAAGCATATAAAAGGCTTCTAATATTGCACCCTGTATTCTTGGATGCTTTAGCGGAATATAGTATGCAATTAGAAACACAGCCACAAAAAGTAAAAGCTTTTTCCATTCAGTTTTCATTATTTATTTCCTCTTTTGTGTTGTCATATACTTATATTATTATATATTTAAATATCCAAATATATTATATCAAAATAAATAGAAATGTCAAGCAGATTTCTTTTAAACGAAATAACAATGACGGGTAATAAGTGATAAGTAAAGAATGTTTAGTTCATAATGTTGAATATTTGTTAGAAATAATTTTTTACAGGTATCTCAAAATACATCTTTTCAAAATGAAACTTTGAAATCTTATATTACTGCTGATATTACTGCTGAGAATTCTAAAAAGAACATGAAAAATAACATAAACCATCAACTTAAGATACAAGCCAAGCGAGAGATTGATATATGTTCTTTCTTCTCTGAGCATTTTCATTCCTTGATGGTATCTAAAAGCTTATGATATTCATGTTTACTTGAATTTTAAAGATTCTCAGATAAGTTAATAATATAGCAGGAAAGAAAGCATTCATTTTAATTCTCCTTGTTAAATTTTGGGGTTATTTAAATCTAATAACAAGGATTTGGATGTTTCCTTTCCCATCTTTGTTTAATCATTTAAAAAGTGCGAAAGTATAGTTATAATGATTATAAAGAAAACTGAATTTGGCGATTGATTAATTATCTCACTTCTGCTGTTTGCTATGGAAAAGCAATAGTAGGAAAATGAGTCTAATGCAATATTGAAATTACACAAAAAGAAAGTTAAATTGTCAGGATTTAGGCAAAATTGAAAATAATACTTAAACCACAAAAAGAAAAACCTATAATCCAAAACCATCCTTGGATATTCTCTGGTGCAATTCAGAAAATAGAAGGAAATCCAAAAGATGGTGATATTGTCAGTGTTTATGACAATTACGGAAATTTTTTGGCAAAGGGATATATAAACCAAAAATCACAGATCATTGTCAGAATTTTGTCGAAAAATAAGGATGAAGATATAGATAAGTCTTTTTTCCAAAGAAGGATAGAGCAAGCGATCAGATACAGGCAGGCGATCCTTGATCTAAGCGGATATGAAGCATATCGGCTAATTCACGATTCAGGTGATATGCTTCCCGGTCTTGTTGTTGATAAATATGCGGATTATATAGTCGTTCAATTCCTATCTCTCGGAATGGAAAAGAGAAAAGATATTATAGTTGATATACTTAACAGTCTTTTAAATCCGAAGGGCATTTATGAGAGAAGCGATAATCCTGTCCGAGAGAAAGAAGGACTTGATCTTGTTTCTGGTCTGATATGTGGTCAAGAAGTGCCTGATTTAATTAGCATAAAGCAAGGAAGAGCCGAAATTTTAGTTGATATAAAAAATGGACAGAAAACCGGCGCCTTTTTAGATCAGAGAGAGAATCTTGAAACTATTGCTTCATATTCCAACGGAAGAGATGTTTTGGACTGTTTTTGTTATACTGGCGGTTTTAGCATATATACTGCACTTGGGGGAGCTAAATCAGTTGTCGGAGTAGATATTTCAGAAAAAGCAGTTGATATGGCATATAAAAATGCCGAGATAAATAATATTGCAAATATTTGTGAATTTCATCAGAAGGATATTTTCAAGTTTCTTGATAAATTAGATAGGAAATTTGATATGATAATACTTGATCCGCCGAGCTTTGCAAAAAGCGATTCTGCAATTATGAGAGCATCAAGGGCATATAAGCATATAAATATGAAGGCAATTAGCTTATTAAATCCTGATGGCATACTTGCAACTTTTTCTTGCTCTCATCATATTGATTCGTTATTGTTCAGAAAGATCGTATTTTCAGCAAGTGTTGATGCTGGATATAATATTCAAATAATGAAAACATTTCATGCTTCGTCAGATCATCCGATAAACATCGCACATCCAGAAGGCGAGTATCTTAAAGGACTACTTTGCCGAAAAATAATCTAAAATAGAGTTAGTCTGATTTTATTCCTATTTTCATTCTTATTTTTCTGATCGCCAGATCCATCATAGCATAAGATATTGGCATTGTGAGAACTATTAGTATAGTTGCAAGTAATATTTTCATTTTGGAATATCCTTTTCAGATTTTCGTAACCAGTGACAGATTTTTGGCATTGTAAAAGTAATACACAATAGCAATTTGCTACTGGAAAAATTCAAATATAAAGTCTTTTTAAGCTAAACTACCTAATAACTGCCTCTTATTTCCATTTTTTACAAGACAAGCAAATAGTATGTTTTGTTATATTATTTGCAAATTGTATGCCAGTATTGGAGAGCAAGATGATATGCAGAGACACAAACTCTGTGTCCCTGCAAAAAAACTCCATGTTAAGAAACTCCTTGTTAAAGATTGATATACCAAAAAGAATAGGATTTAGTTTTGGACAGAAAACAGGACTAAAGCATTGCCTTAGCCCCGTTTTTGGTTAGACTGGTTGGTATCTAACCCGCTTAACGACCACCTTCATATATATTAGTAGTCTTTGGGTTAGAAAATCGGTCACTTTTTTGTATTATAAACAAAAAAATTAGATCACGGTAAGATTTCTATACCAAATTGGGAAAAATGTTCATCGAAAGAAATTGCTTTATTTATTTTTTCTTTTTTGATCAGGACAAATGAAGTGCAATCTGTGAAACTCCATTCCTTATCCTCAAAATTGATGAAGATTTTTAGCGCTCCAGCGAATACTTCGTAGTTTACATAAATTATTGTCAAAAGACCTTCTCTTATATCGTCAACAAGATCATTACATAATTTAATGGTTTTTAACTTGCCGACGCGAGATAGTAATAATGTTAATAGCTCATCAATAATGTAATCAGATATAACAAAGATAGTATTTCTGTCTGACAGTTCATTAGCTATATCTATAGCTTTTATGTGGTCTTCGTCATCAGCATTATAGAAGGCAAAAAGAAATGAAGTATCTAAGAAGACTTTTTCCATTTTCTATGTCCCATAGCTTCGTCTGAAAGGATCCTATCAATATCCAACGCAGAAGTTTTTCCCAAATGTTCTGGGTTATTTGAGAAAAATTTGCTCTTTTTTATAGAAAATGGCTTTGAATTAGCCTTGTTGAATATATCATACTCAAATTCGTCGGATATATAGGAAGACAATTCCCTTATAATTTCTTCTTTAGTCATATCAACTATAATAATCACCTTTTCCCCATTTCTTATGTTATCTGTATCTTTAACTATTATGTTCCCATCAATGTAAGTTCCTTCAAGAATTTTTACTCTTGACATATAAATTCACCTACTTTTTAAGAATTCTATGGGAGCAGACGTTTTGTGCTTAATCTTGGCCAAACTTCAAGTTTTTTGAAGCCCTCGGCGTATTTCACATTACATTGCAGACCGCGAAACCTTGCAGTTACCTCCATGAATTCCATTATATCAATGTTATCATGGTCTCTGAGCCAAGAAACTTGACTTTCATGACAGGCAAGCATTTTTTTCTTTATTTCAATAGTATCTGTTATATCAACATATTCAGTTGGCAGGAAATTTATGCCTGCAAGCGTATCCATATAAAAAACTGCTGGCACTACTGGATAATAGGGAACTTTCGTCTTCCAATTAGGGACACTTGCACTAAAACTACAATCAAAAATAAGGTCGCTTGTCGCTTGATGATCTAACATGTAATCATCAGGGGAGTGTGTGATTATTATATCAGGTTTCGCGGAACGGATAACATCTACCATCTTATAATGCAAATCTGGATCATGACCGACCATCAGATCAGGAACATCTAAAAAGAAGAACTCAGCTCCGATAATATCAGCAGCATTTTTCGCCTCTTTTTCACGGATTTTTGCTAACTCTGGCGGTTCAATATATTTGTGTCCGACGTTGCCATTGGCGACAACTGCTATTGCAACGTAATGACCTTGATTTGCATATTTCGCTAATGTCCCAGCACATAAAATCTCTATATCGTCAGGATGACATCCCACTGCTAATATTCTTGATTTTTCTGACATTTTTTCTCCTTCTAACTTATTTCATGGCTTGTAATTTATATCAAAATAAACACCACAGGCAAGGCTTAATTTTGTTGACATAAAAACATTTTGTATATCAACAAATTCTGGTATATCAGTTTCAGCATGATAATTTGGGTCCATGTATGGAAAAGAACCAACGTTTACTATTGCATTAAGGAATCCTGCATTGATAAAAGACCCATCATCGTCACCGGGAGAAGATCGCATACATTTTCTTTGATCTAACCCAATTTTATATTTTTTATTAACTAAACTCATCATATCTGCAATTTTTTCCCCTTCGGGAGTTGTGTATAATGTGACGTTTGTCTTTTTGCCACTATCTATATCTTCATAGGATTTCCCACCTAAACTATCAATATTGAATACCGCTACAATATTGTCTCCACGAGATTTGGCATTTTGGGCAGCGGTGACACTTGTCCAAGGTGTATGTTCTTCGTTACAGAATATAAACCAAAAAGAACAATTTGATGGATAATCTTTTATAATCCTTGCGATCTCCATAATCGCAACTGTTCCGACTGCGTTATCATAAGCTCCGGGTGAATCAATCCAACTTTGCGAATCCTTATGTGCTATAAAAACTATGATCTTATCTGGATATTTTGAGCCTTCTTTTTTGGCATAAAGGTTATATATATCATAAAAAGGATCCTCAGGCATTGGTGATGAATACTGACTTGCTAATGGCTTTGATGTGTCTCGCCGAAAAGCTTGTGCCGAGCATTTCTCCTTTTCTACTTTATATCCGTAAGATTCAAGAGTTTCAGTTATATAATCATCTGCTTCATAAAGTGAATTTTTTCTATGACCGGGTGCAGTATAATTAACTTTGCGATATGTTATTGGCTCTTTGGAGAGACAAAACAGATTTTTAGATAACTCATCTTGAACAACACAAGCTATTAATTCAGATATAGGGTCTTTCATTACGTATCTCCTTGTTTCTAAATTTTTTAGATACTATCATTTTCATCAGTTAAAGCAGTGATCCGTATCCAGTAATTTAAAGCTTTCTCATTTCCCATCCTGAAAAATGGGGATTAAGTGAGATTTTTAAATTTTTTAACTCAAAACATCCAAAATTTAGTATAATTATTCCACTGAATTTTGCTTAGAATTTCATATTTTTGTTAAATTTTGGACATCTTCAGTCCTTCCTACTATCCATAGAATATCACCTTCACTGATAATATCCTCTGCTCTTGGGACGTAATTGACTTTTTCTTTTAATTTATTATTTCCGTTCTTGTCTGTAGATCCGATCTTATGTTTTATTAAGACGATATTAACACCATATTTTGTGGCAATTTGTAGTTCCCCTATTGTCTTTCCGCAAAATCGTTTTGGTGCTTGTAATTCTAAAATACTGAAATCTTCATGTTCATCAAGATTTATGCAATCAATGATCCCTGGTGCAACTAAGCTTCTCGCCAATTTTTGTCCCATCTCAACTTCTGGAAATACTACTTTATCAGCACCAATACTTTTCAATATCTCCCTGTCCACATATTCAAATGCTCTGCTTATGACGGTTTTGACGCCTATTCTTTTCAGCAGAACAGTCGTTAAGATACTTGATCTGAAATCACTTTCGCCCATGCTAACAATAGCAACATCAACTTTATCAATACCTTGAGACCTTAACGATTCCTCATCTTCACTATTGAGAATAACTGCAAGTGCGACTTTATCCTTAATATCCTCTACACGATTTTTATCTTTATCAACAGCTATAACTTCTACGCCTCTTTCAGCCAAACTCAAAGCTAAACTTTTACCAAAACGACCAAGACCGATCACTGCGGCTTTCATAACGCTAACTCCATTCCCTTTCATAGAAGGGTTATATCACTGCCATTTATCATAAGCGACTAATTCTTCAATGCTTTTTCTTGGTCTTGGGTCTGGGATTACTTCTGGATAGCCCAAGGGAAGTAAAGCCACAACCCGAACTTCTTCTGGTATATTAAGCAATTTTTTAACCTCATCTTGACTGAAAGCACCTATCCAACATGTGCCTAAACCCTGCTCAACAGCGGAAAGAGTTATATGATCAACAGCGATAGCCAAGTCAATAGGATAAGATGCCTCTCCACATGGCATAATGTGACTTGTCTGAGTAGCGCATGCGACGATCACTACTGGGGCTTGTCCAACGAACTTTTGACCATACGAGGCATCAATTAATTTCTGTCTAATATCAGGGTCTCTGACAACAATAAATTTGCGATTTTGTTGATTTCTCGCCGATGGTGACAATCTTGCTGATTCTAATATAATCTTTAACTTTTCTTCTTCAACAGGTTTATCTTTATAGCCCCTAATGCTTCTCCTTAGCTTAATAGCTTCCATTACGTCCATAAATTACCCCCCCTTTTTCTGTAAAACAGATCAAATCACTGATCATTATTACAAAGCTTTCCTGTTTGTTGATAATTAATAAGTATATCTTTTGCCTTTTTTAGAGCGATCGCCCTATGGCTAATTTGATTTTTTATCTCTGGTCCAAGTTCAGCAAAAGTTTTGTTATAATTGGGGACAATAAATATTGGATCATAACCAAAACCATGCCCTCCCTTGGATTCATAAGCTATTTTCCCTTCACAAACGCCAGTGACTATTTTCAAGAGATCATCCTTCGCGATTGCGACAGCACATTTAAACCGAGCTTTTCTATTATCCTTTGGGGCTTTTTCCATAA
>DTPJ01000351.1 GCA_011334435.1 Candidatus Poribacteria bacterium
AATTAAAACGAGAACCTTATTCAATTTATAAAGAGAGATTTTCGGTAAAATGCTATGATGACATTATCAATTATTATAAGAACAGATTAGAGATCGAAAAACTCAAATTTTGATGTAAAGAACGACATCTCAAATTTATTCCCTGCTTTGTCTAACATTGCCAAGACATTCACTATCTAAATATTAATAGAATTTAATGAGATGTTTAGATTAATGGAGGATTATATCATGGAGAAAGCCCCTTTTATAAAAACAAAATTGCCCGGACCGAAATCAATAGAATTCATAGAATATTCAGAAAAATATGAGCCTCGTTCTATGAGTGAGCAAGTTCCGATTGTCTGGAAACGTGCCTTTGGTGCTGAAATTGAAGATGTTGACGGCAATCTGTTTATTGACTTCACATCTGGCGTTTTGGTAACCAATATCGGACATTGCCATCCTAAATATGTTGAGGAGATGAAAAAGCAAGCAGAAGAGCTTTATAATTGCTATGATTTCGTTACACCGTGGCGCACTTTATTAGCGAAAAAACTTGTTGAGATAACCCCTGACAATCTCGGAAAAGCGTTTATATTAACCACTGGATCAGAGACTATAGAAGCAGCGATAAAACTTGCCAGACGCTATAAGAGTGGATACGAGATAATATCGTTTTATGGTGCATTTCACGGCAGGACTTATGGCGGAATGAGCGTTGGCGGTAAGATGAACGTTAAAAAAGGCTTCGGTCCTACGATACCGGGGACGATCCATGTCTCATTTCCATATTGTTATCGCTGTGCTTATGATAAAACATTCCCTGATTGCGAATATTGGTGTTTCCAAGCACTTGATTGGGCAGTAGAAACGCAGTCAACAGGCGAGATTGCTGCTATGATAACTGAACCATATCAAGGCGGTGCGGGATCAATAATTCCTCCTCCCGGATATCTGAAAAAGTTGGAGAATTGGTGCAAAGAACATAACGTTTTATTTATACTTGACGAAGTCCAATCGTCTTTTGGCAGGACAGGATATATGTTCGCGCTTGAGCGTGAAAACCTAAGACCTAATTTGCTTTGTCTTGGCAAAGGTATTGGCAGTGGTGTCCCGCTTTCTGCATTAGTTGGAGAGACTGAAATAATGAATGTGCTTGAACCGGGAAGCATGTCAAGCACTTATGGCGGAAATCCGCTTTCAGCAAGGGCAGGCATTGTTGCTATTGACATTATAGAGAAAGAAAATCTTGTCCAAAACTCTGCAAAAGTTGGCGAACACATGCTAAATAGGTTCAAGGAAATACAGAAAAAATGCAAAATACTTGGTGATGTCAGAGGACAAGGATTAGTTTTAGGATTAGAAATTGTAAGCGATAAAAAAACCAAAGAACCATCGTCGGCACTCACAAAAAAGATAATAAATGAATGCTATCAAAAAGGGCTTGTCCTTATCGCTCCTATAGGATTTTATGGTAATGTCATAAGGATCGCACCACCGTTAGTAATATCTCAGGAGCTTGCAGACAAGGGCGTTGATATACTTGAAGACGTTTTGATGAAAATTGATAAATAATCTTACTATGGAGGTTTGTTTATGGTTGTATGTTCAGAGTTCATAATTTCTGTGATGATTTTAAGCATGCCTGATAAATCTTATAGTTTCAAAGCTGGACATGCAATCATCAGTATAAATGATAAGGGTCAAATAGAAAGCATATTTGACAACAACCAAAAGAGACAGTATCTTCCAAAAGGGAAATCCGCACCATTGCTCAGTATAGCCTGTGGCGAAAATGTTGAGTATCCGACTGGAATGGTATATGATGAACTGAAAAAGCAATTGAAGCTATTTTATAATGAAAACAAAATTGTTACGATCAACGTAAATATCAAACCAACCCATATAACCTTTGAATTGGCATATTTTAGCGGGCTTGACCCAACAGTAATAATATGGGGACCATATCCAACAACAATTTCACAAACTATCGGCGAAACGATTGGCGTCGTTAGAGATGAAAAGTTCGCTTTTGGCATTCAATCCCTAAATATATATACAATTGGTGGAAGACCATCAGAGTATCCCAATATTGGCTTTGGAAACGAATCCGATACAGCATCTGCGACTGAGTTTGGCAGTGTTTTACAGGCGTTTTCAAGAAAAAGAGATGAAGGTATCAAAGGTTCAAAGATAGCCCTTTTTGGCTGTCTTGCAGATAAGGCATTAGAAACTATCGGAAAAATTGAGATTGCCGAGGGTTTACCACATCCAATCCTTGATGGTGTATGGGGCAAGATTTCTAAAACAGCCAAATTATCCTATTTGATCTCAAACTTCGGTGAACAAGACCTTGATGAATTATTATCTTATGCACGGAGAGCAGGGCTAACATATATCTATCACGAAGGACCTTTCAGTACTTGGGGACACTTTGAGCTTAACCCTGATCAGTTTCCCGATGGTGATGAAAGCATGAGACGATGTGTCCAAAAAGCTGAAATGGCAGGCATACGGATAGGAGTCCATACTCTGACAAATTTCATTACTACCAATGATCCTTATGTAACACCGATACCTGATCCACGTCTAATGAGAGTTGGTTCAACTGTTTTAACTGATGATATTGATGATAAAGCAACTGAGATCCCCGTTGCCGATAAAACGCCATTCATTGAAAGGCAATGGTTATCTACTGCGGTGATTGGAGAAGAGCTTATCCAATATGGCACGATTTCTGAAACAGAACCTTGGAGACTTATGAACTGCAAGCGCGGTGCTTTTGGGACAAAAGCTTTTGCTCATAAATCGGGATCAGATATAGGCAAATTATGGGACCATCCTTATAGAGTTTTCTTTCCCAATCTTGAAATGCAAGATGAACTAACTGCGAGATTAGTTGAGTTATTCAATAATACAGGACTTAGACAGATCTCCTTTGACGGACTTGAAGGCTGTTTTGCTACTGGACATGGTTTTTATGCAGAAAATAGATTTGTCAAACAGTGTTTTGATGGTTGGAAAAACGAAGTAATCAATGATGCAAGTGGATTATCGCATTATTTATGGCATATACATACACGTATGAACTGGGGCGAACCTTGGGGCAAAGCTATGCGTGAAGGTATGCCTGAATATAGATTTAAAAATCAAGAATATTTTGATCGTAATCTATTTCCACGAATGTTGGGTTGGTTTCTTATAAGGACTGCCGAAGGGGAACTTGAGGCAACTACTCTTGATGATATTGAATGGGTTATGGCAAAATGTGCTGGATATGACGCAGGTTGTGCCATCGTTGCAAGCTTAAATACACTAAAACGAAATGGAAAAACTGAGGAAATGCTTTCAGCTATTCGTGAATGGGAAAAAGCGCGACTCAATGGTGCATTTTCAGAAGAACAACGAGAAAAAATGAAGAAAGGCGAATTTCATCTTGAACCTATTGATGACAAAAGCTGGAGAATATATCCTGTGGAGTTTTCGTCTAAATTCGTCTATCGTTATCAAGAACGACAGCCAGGTCAGCCTTCAGGAGGAGAATTTGAGTTAATGAACAGGTTTGACCGACAACATTTACGTTTTGTCCTCCGAGTTCTATCAAATGGCAATTTGGATTCTTCTATCTCTAATCCATCATTTGATATAAATTTCCAAAATATAATCTTTCCGCTTAAATTAAAGCCGAACCAATACCTTGTATGTAACGACGGTAATAATGTGCAGGTCTATGATATTAACTGGAATCTTATACAAGCAACAGAGTTGGATTCTGATCTGCCTTACTTGCCAACAGGTAAATGTAATATACAATTCAATTGTGAATTTGAGGGAGAGCCAAAACCTTTTGTAGAGATCAGATTTCAAACCGTCGGAAATCCAGAAATAGTTAAATGATGTAACTATATGAAAAGATCACTTACAGCGAAATCCGTCGTTATTGGATTAATACTTGTCCTTTTGAATGTATATTGGATCACCGCTGGGAATGAAATCTGGGGAACTGTCCAACTTACCATTGCGACACTATTCTTTAACTCTGTTTTCACCCTATTTATCCTCTCCTTGCTAAACATTCTCTTTCAAAGATTTATCCCAAGACTATCATTATCACAAGCAGAATTAATTATCATCTACGTCATGGTTGTTATGACATCAACAGTTAGTGGACATACCATGATGAGTTTTCTAATAGGCGGATTAACTCATTCAAGCTGGTTTGCCACACCAGAAAATGAATGGGGAGAGCTATTTATTCCTTATATCCCAAAATGGCTTGCTATGACTGATAGAGATGTCCTAAAAGGATATTTTGAAGGGGAATCAAGTTTTTATATATCAAAAAATATAAAGGCATGGATGATGCCGATTTTAGTTTGGTCTGCATTTATCACTGTTTTATGGTCTGTTATGATCTGTGTCAACATTATCATAAAAAGACAATGGACACTAAGAGAACGTCTTGCATATCCCATTATCCAATTACCTTTGGAGATGACAACTGACCCAAAGGCTTTCTTTAAGAGTGGTCTTTTGTGGACGGGATTTGCTATTGCAGGAGGTATTGACTTAATAAATGGGCTGAATTTCCTTTATCCATCAGTTCCATATATACCAGTTCGCATTATTCAGATCGGTCATTATTTTAGGGAATCGCCTTGGGATGCTATCGGGTCATGGACTCATATCTCTTTTTATCCATTCATTATCGGAATGGCTTTCTTTATGCCTATTGATTTGTCATTTTCTTGTTGGTTTTTCTATGTTTTTGGCAAAGCTCAGGCGGTATTTGCCAAAGCAGTAGGTCTTGGCGACATACATACATTTGAACAGTCAATAGGGGCGTGGATAAGCATTGCCATAGTCGCATTATGGCTTGGGAGAAGGCATTTTGGGCAAGTTATAAAAGAAGTTTTCATTAAAAGAGACAAAAAAGATGATTACGATAGTTCCGTCAGTTATCGTCAGGCTGTAATCGGCATATTTTTAGGCATGACGTTTTTAGTCCTAATATGCCTTCAAGCTGGAATGTCGCTTTTTATTATCGGATTTTTCTGGATATTATACTTTGCTTTGGCAATTGGCATTACCAGAGTTCGTGCAGAGTTGGGTCCGCCAGATCAGACGATCATCTATGTTGATCCCGGTCGCACAATAATTTCTACATTGGGAACACATCGTGTCGGGACGGTCAATATGACCATTATATCATTACTTTATGCCTTGAATCGTTGTAACCGAGCTCATCCAATGCCAAGTCAATTGGAAGCACTGAAATTAGGGGAAGAATCAAGGATCAACAATAGGTCAATGATGACTGCGATGATACTTGCTACTGCAATCGGCATCTTTGCAACATTCTGGATACATTTAAGCCTTATGTATCATTACGGTGCTTCTGTTCATGGTGTTATGTATGGCGGAGAAACTTTCAGACGTTTACAGTCTTGGCTTAACTATCCTAAGGGAACAGATTTTACAGCTTTAAATTTTATCGGTATCGGGGCTTTTTTCACTATATTTTTGATGTTTATGAAGTCAAGGTTTCTCTGGTGGCCCTTTCATCCCGCTGGTTATGTCCTAACAACTGGTGAAGGTATGGTGTATTCTTGGTTTGCTGTGTTCATAAGTTGGACGATGAAATTTGTAATATTAAAATATGGCGGAGTGAAAGGCTATCGTAAAGCTATGCCGTTTTTCTTCGGGTTAATTTTAGGCGAATATTCAATAGCTTGTTTTTGGAGTATATTAGGCATTGTTCTGCGGATTCCCACTTATCGCTCTTGGGTTTAACCCCATGGACCTGATGCGCATGGTAAGTGTGGAAAAAGCGTTGCAAAAACCTTTTTCTGCTCACAATTAAATGAATGACTAACGCCAACTTGCCATTCATCAAAACCGTTTATTCCAAATAGCCAACGTAAAAAAGCAGTCATGTCACAAATTAAATAGGCATCGGCGTTTCCGTTGTCTTTATACTCAATAGATGCCTTATCCATTTTCAAGATAACCTTTTGATCATTCAAAGACATTTGCACAGAAAAAGGCTTAAAGTTTGGAGCATTTGCAATTCTTATTGATAACTCAGGCAAAATTGTCTTGATTAAACCTTTAAAATCTATCACTAACATCATATTAGACGCTATTGATGACTGCAATTCTTGAAGAGAGTATGACAATTCTGCATCTACAAGCGATTTTTGGATCAATGGATCAAAAGGTAGTCTTGCTGTTACACGTTGAGCGCCGCGTTTTATTGATTCTCTCAAAACATAAGCCATCAAAGCAGTAAAAGCGTAAGGTTTATTGAGATCAAATGCGGAATCATATATTGTCACTTTTGCCTCAAATGGAGATGGTTCATAAGGATATTCTCCCGCAAATAAATATCCCAAGACTTTTCCGTCTTCATCATATACAAACCTTAGTGCATTAGGGTCGGGTTCACCAGTTGTAGGTGGAGAACTGCCTCGCCACTCTACTAATGAACCTGAGCGATTTTTATTGAATTCATCATAAAGATCGTTGCGTGCTTGCCAATCTCGGACAGGATGATAAAGCCTAACCTTTTTCTCATGTTCAGTCGGTAGATTAATCAAACGATCTGGCGAAATTGTAGAAGCCCCAGCTTTGACATCGTTTAGCAGGAACTCATAATATCTGCGAGGAAAGGGGACATATCCAAATCGTTTATAAAATCGGACAAGTCCACCTAATCTTGATAGATGAAAACCGTTTTCGCTTAGGTATCGGACACATTCCTGCATAAGCTTTGTGCCATAGCCTTGTCCGTGTAACTCACGCAATACTGCAACCTCGCCAACATCACCTTTTAACACATTTACAGACCCAACCTTTAACCAATGCGGTGAGATCATTACTGTTCCGATTATTTTTTCATCTTTACACAGGACAAGAAAGCTTTCTGTTGCGTTATATGCAAGTCCTCTCATATTTCGCCATTTAAAATCACCATCTATGAGTTGAAATGCGGAAGACAGCACACGGAATATACTATCGGCATCATTTTTCGTCGCTTTCCTAAATATGACGTTATCACTTTCAGACATTTTTTTCTCCATTAATATTCGTTGGTGTATCAGACATAAGTGCTTTGCGAATTTGCCTGACAGCCTGTTTTATTCTGAGTTCGTTTTCAACGAGTGCAAGCCTAATATATCCTTCGCCTTTGTCACCAAATCCGATCCCTGGCGAGACGCAGACTTCCGCTTCTTCAAGCAATTTCAGTGCGAAATTCATTGATCCCATGCTTTTGAATTTTTCAGGGATCGGCGCCCACACAAACATTGTCGCCTTAGGCTTTTCAACTTTCCAGCCAATTCGGTTAAGACCATTAACTAATACATCTCTTCTGCTTTGATATGTTAGCGCGTTTTCTTTTGCATGTTCGTCAGATTCTCTGAGGGCGAGTATTGATGCTATTTGAATTGGAGCAAAAATACCATAGTCATAATATCCCTTGATCTTTGCCAGAGCGTCAATAATATCTTTGTTTCCTACTGCAAACCCACATCGCCATCCAGCCATATTGTATGACTTAGACATAGATATAAACTCAACTCCAATGTCCTTTGCCCCTTTTGCTTGGAGAAAACTTGGCGCAACATATCCATCAAAGACTATATCAAGATAAGCTAAGTCATGCACTACAATCATATCGTTTTTCTTGGCAAATTTGACAACATCTTCAAAAAAGCCAAGTTCAACTGTGGCGGTTGTAGGATTATGGGGAAAATTTAAAAGAAGAAGTTTTGGTCGTGGCCATAGTTCCTTTGTTATTTCAGAGAGATTTGGCAAGAAGTTATCAATATTATCCATTGGAATACTCATAACATTTCCGCCAGCGATTATAATACTGTAAATATGTATTGGATAAGTAGGATTTGGAACAAGTGCTACATCGCCTTCATCTATCAAAGCCAATGCAAGATGAGAAAGTCCTTCTTTTGTCCCGATTACTGCAATGACTTCATCATTCGGATCAATATCAACATTGAACCGTCTGTCATAAAACCAAGAGACCTCTCTACGCAAGTTATATATACCTTTGGATGCTGAATATCTATGGTTTTTAGGGTCTTGAACTGCTTCACACATTTTTTGGATAATGTGATCGGGGGTTGGTCTATCGGGATTGCCCATACTAAGGTCTATTACATCAATTCCCTGTCTTCTTCGTTCAAGTGTCATCTGTTTTAATCTGCCGAATAGATATGGTGGTAAACGGTTAATTCTTTTTGAGTTTATTATCATCTTTGCTAAAATCCCTCATATATTTTACAAAATCCATTTAAATCTCCAAAAGAAGACTTTGATGTTTTTATATCGTCTTTTTGGTGGTTAAAACTGCCCAAAGTTTAGCTTACTATCAGAACTGAAAACAATAATATCAAAAATAGATGTAATTGTCAATTTAATAACTAATATTCTAATTTACAAAGATTTTACAATTAGTTTAAACAGATTTTACAGTTCTGAAACAGGAATGTAACATACATATTGTATAATGAAGGGCAGATGAAAGATTAAACCACAAGTTAGAGAAATTTTTGAAAAAGGAGAAACTTAAAATGGAAAAAAGGGACAAACAATACGTTCTTGAAATGGTAAAAAAACATGATGTCAAATTTATCAGGCTTTGGTTTACTGACATTTTAGGGTTTTTAAAGAGCTTTGCCATCACAGTTGAGGAATTAGAAGGTGCCCTTGAAGAAGGAATGGGTTTTGACGGATCATCTATTGAAGGATTTGCCAGAATAGACGAAAGCGATATGATGGCGATGCCAGACCCAAGCACTTTCCAACTTATACCTTGGCGACCGAGAGAACATAGTGCAGTTGCCAGAATGTTTTGCGACATTATAGAGCCAGACGGGACACCATATAAAGGTGATCCAAGAAGAGTCCTTAAAGATATGGTTAAAAAAGCAGCGGAGAAAGGCTATACCTATTATGTGGGTCCAGAGTTGGAATATTTTTATTTCAAAGATGATAAGGGAACTGAAATTCTTGATAAAGGAGGATATTTTGATCTCATACCTTCTGATGTCGCAGTTGACCTCCGCAGAGAAACAGTTTTAATGATGGAACAGATGGGGATAGGTGTTGAATATAGCCATCACGAGGTTGCACCAAGTCAGCACGAAATAGACATGCGCTATACTGATGCTTTAACAATGGCTGATAATGTTATGACATATAGACTCATTGTAAAGGAAATTGCCTTAAAGAACGGTGTTTATGCGACATTTATGCCAAAACCAATCTTTGGTGAAAATGGTAGCGGAATGCATACCCATCAATCGCTTTTCAAAGGTGATAGCAATGCCTTCTTTGATCCAAATGATGAGTATCATCTTTCTGATATTGGGAAAAGTTATATAGCTGGTCTATTAAGACATGCCCCAGAAATAACCTTAGTCACAAATCAATGGGTCAATTCTTATAAACGATTAGTTCCCGGATATGAAGCTCCTGTTTATATATCATGGGCGAGACGCAACCGATCAGACCTGATCCGAGTTCCGATGTATAAGCCGGGTCACGAAAAAGCCACTAGGGCAGAATTTCGTTCACCTGATCCAGCTTGCAACCCATATTTAGCTTTTGCGGTTATGCTTGCTGCGGGTTTAGAAGGCATTGAAAAAGGATATAAGCTTGAACCACCAGTAGAAAGAAATGTATATGAAATGACCGAAGAGGAAAGAAAGGAATACGGTATTAAAACTTTGCCTGCAAGCTTAGCTGATGCTATTGCATTGACAGAAAAAAGCGAACTTGTGAGAAAAACACTTGGGGATCATATATTTGAGAAATTGATTGAAAATAAAAAGATGGAATGGGACAGGTATCGTATCCAGATTACAAAATATGAAATTGATGAATATCTACCTATTTTGTAGGTAGTGAGTGGTAGGTAGAAGCAAAACATATTACTAAATCGTTTTTGAGAAACCACATAATAGATACTTTTTGATAACTGCTTACTACCTACTACAACCAAAACGAAAGCGAGGAAAGAAAATGAGGCAGGTTAGTTTTTTTGTCTTTGGTTTTATAATTATGTTATTAGTTTTAGTGCCAATCGCTGGTGCAGACGATTTAAATGCTGGTGATATATCTTGGGTTGCTTGTGCTTCAGCGTTAGTTATGTTGATGACGCCTGCTGTTGGTTTCTTTTATGCGGGTCTTGTCAGAAGAAAAAACCTTGTTGCCACATTATTTCAGAGTATAGCAATATTTGCTGTTGTTAGCATTGTTTGGACACTTTGGGGTTATAGCCTAGTGTTTGGACCCAGTATAAAAGGTATAATCGGCGATCTTTCTTTATTTGGACTAAGAGATGTCGGTATGTCTCCTGATAATGATTACGCTCCGACAATACCTTCACTTTTGCTTTACTTCTTTCAATTAAAGTTTGCTGCTATTACACCGGCTTTAATTATAGGAGCAATCGCTGAAAGGATCAGATTTAAGGCGTTGCTTATATTCATTATATTATGGGCAACTCTTATTTATTCTCCTATTGCCCATTGGGTTTGGAACATCAACGGCTGGCTTCGTCATCTTGGCGCAATTGATTTTGCAGGCGGAACGGTTGTCCATATTTCTGCGGGAATTTCTGCACTTGCAGCAGCGCTTGTAATTGGCAGAAGAAAAGATGTCGGCACGTCAGAACTCGTGCCAAATAACGTCCCACTTGTTGTCCTTGGTGCTGCGTTATTATGGTTCGGTTGGTTTGGTTTTAATGGCGGAAGTTCATTATCCGCGAATACTTTGGCGGTATCTGCCTTGGTAGTAACGAATGTTGCCGCTGCGTCTGCTGGTATAAGCTGGATGGCTGTTGATTGGATAGTTAAGGGCAAACCTACAACCGTCGGTTTAGCAATAGGTGCTGTCTGTGGTCTTGTCGCGATTACGCCTGCTTCTGGATATGTCAACGTCATGTCGGCGATCATCATCGGATTGATTGCAGGTGTTGCATCTAATTTTGTCGCTAATTGGCGTGCAAGCCGAACTACCCTTGACGATTCATTAGACGTTTTCGCATGTCACGGAATTAGTGGAATTTGGGGATCGCTTGCTACGGGAATGTTTGCCACTATTACGATCAATTCTGGTGGTGTAAACGGATTATTCTACGGCAATGCTAAACTCTTGCTTATGCAATTAATTGCTGTTGTAGTTGTCATCGCGTTCTCTTTTGTCGGATCATTTTTATTGCTTAAACTTATAAACCTATTCACAGAGATAAGAGTTAGTCCAGAAGAAGAGGAAGAAGGGCTTGATAGAAGCTTGCATGGGGAGAGAGCCTATGTTGGCGATGAACTAAGCAGTTAGTTTATAAGATAGATTAGATGTTCAATATTAAAGCTTTTAATCGGCTTTTCCTGTTGACCAAAGATTGAATGTTTAGTAAAATTATTTTGAATTATAGAATTGATAGTTAGCCAAAAATCAAAAGCTAACTAATTGAAATTCAATCTTAATGGAGGATAAAAATGAAGGGAAAGCCGATACTTCCACCCGTTTATTTTTCAGCTACCTACCAATTTGATTGCACTGATGATCTCGTTGATGTAGTGCAAAATCGCACAGGATTTATCTATTCCAGATGGGATAATCCAACTGTCTTTGAAGTAGAAAAAATACTTGCAAATCTGGAAGGTTATGATAATGCTATCGGCTTTGGATCAGGCATGTCTGCGATAACAACTACAATATTGACACTTATCAATAAAAATAGCAGGATCATTACCGTTAGAGAGACTTACGGCGGGACATTTGCATTTATCAACAAGCTATTACCTAAACTTGGCATTCAGACGATAGATGTTAACTGTGATGACATTGATACACTTAAAGCAGAGATAAAAAAAGGTGCGACTATCCTATATCTTGAAACTCCTACTAATCCATTGTTGAAAGTCATTGACGTCAAACCTTTGGCTGATTTAGCACATAAAAACGACATTATAGTTATTTTAGACTCCACTTTCGCATCTCCTATAAACCAACGACCAATGGAATTAGGCGTGGATATAACCATTCATAGTGCGACAAAATATCTTGGCGGACATCACGATATAACCGCGGGGTTTGTATGCTGTCAAAAAGAATATTTTGAGCTTATCTGGGATTGCAGACGTGTTATGGGCGGAATATTAGACCCAATGACCGCATATCTTGTAGCAAGAGGGCTAAAAACTCTGGAAATCCGTGTGTTAAGACAAAATGAAAATGCTATAAAAATAGCCAAATTCCTATCAAAACACAAAAAAGTTGAGATAGTTCATTATCCCGGATTGCCATCAAGCCCTTATTATGAGATCGCTAAAAGACAGATGAAAGGGTTCGGCGGAATGCTAAGTTTTGAGATCAAAAGCGATTTTGAGGGGACAAAAAGGTTCGTTGATAACCTCAAATTTATAAAAATTGCCACAAGCCTTGGCGGAGTCAGCACGCTTGCGACACAACCTGTTACAAACACACATGTAGGGCTTTCGGAGGAAGAAAGGAAAAAATCAGGAATTAGTGATAGTTTAGTTAGAATTTCGGTTGGCGTTGAAAATCCTGACCTGATTATTGACGATATTAAACAAGCACTTGATAAAGTCTAAAATGATGAGATAAAGAATATAGCCTTGCCATCAAAAATTAATAACGTAATTGAATAGAAATGTCATGATAAGCTGTCCGAGATCAAATTAAACACGGGTCATTAGAATTGAGAAAATATGGCTTTAAATAGAAATACAAAATGGTTATTATGGTTGATTTCACTGTTTGCATTGCTTTTAATCGTGATAATTATATCAAGTGGAATTGGCGTTGCAGATATAAG
>DTPJ01000277.1 GCA_011334435.1 Candidatus Poribacteria bacterium
ATGAAAAGTTCATTATAAAAGGCAATAAAAATGCGGATTTAGCATTTTGAACCTGTTGGTAAATTGATGAAACTTGTATGTAGAAAATATATGGTCTTGCTTGAATTTATTGCCAAAGAACCCTTTAATAAAAAAGGAGAATAATATGAAATTAGGATTTTTGACACCATTTTCAAAAGAGATCGTGGAGTTTGCGGGCAAAGGACCTTTTGATTGTCTTGAATTAGGCGGAGTGCCAAAAGAATGGCTTGGCAACACTGATGAAGCTATCAAAGCAAGGGAATCTGCAAAGAAGATTCTCAAAGATAACAATATATTCGTAGCATCAATACTTAGCCCAATGCCATCAATAAGGACAACCAAAGAGGAACTTAAAGGCAGACTTGAAGCAATGGGCTTGATCATGGATGTCTGTAAAGATTTAGGCGGAGCGGTTTACACTGGTGCTGGTCCTTCGGGATATGACACATCAAAAAGCCTTCAAGATAACGTCTCCATATACAAGGAAGTATATTCTCATGTCGCTGAACTTGCTGAACAAAAGGGCATAAAAGTCGCTTTTGAGAATTGGCCCGGTGGAAAGCCTTTTGGCGAAGGAGCTAATTTACCGATCACTCCCTATGCTTGGGAATTGATGTTTAACGCTTTGCCAAGCGATTATATCGGTCTTGAATTTGATCCTTCACATCTCATGTGGCAATGGATCGATCCATATAAGGCAGTGAGGGATTTTGCTAAACATATCTTTATGGTGCATCTTAAAGATACTCAGATATTCTATGATAGGCTTGCAAAAGTCGGCAATCATGGTAGCGGTTGGTGGACATATAGGCTTCCTGGGTTTGGTGAATTGAACTGGCACAAATTCTTTACCGTTCTATATGAATTTGGATATAAAGGCAATATGGTAATTGAGCATGAAGACCCTATTTTCAGCGGAGATAGAAGAAATGAAGGATTTATCATTGGCGGAAACTATCTTCGTAAGGTGCTTCTTGTCTGATAATAAGGCGTGATGATATAGGATGCAGGATAAAAGATATAAGATGCAGGATAAAAAACAGAATTCGGATCGTAATTCTGCATCCAATATCCAATATCCAGCATCCAGTATCCCGCTTCTTTTACTTTTTTTGCTTATTTTTTGCATATCACTTATGAGCTTTTCCTCTTGTAGTCAGTCTAAACCTTTAAATGTCCAGTCCTTTCCATCTGCCACGTCATTGATCGCTGTAAATCATATAACTACTATCGGAGGTTTCTATCAGCCTGCTGGAATAGCTATTGATTTAGATGGGAATCTATGCGTCGCAGATTCAGGAAATAATAGAATTGTAGTTGGAAATATAGATATTATAGGGCGTTTCGGTTGGCAAGTAGGCGAATTTGATCACCCTATGGATATTGCCTTTGATGGTCTCAGAATGTATATAGCTGATAGCGGTAATAACAGGATACAGAGATATAGTATCGTTGAACGGACTTTTAGCATTATAGCAGGTGAAAGGACGGATAAATCAGAAAATTCGCTTGGATTATATAGCCCGCAAGGTGTCGCAACGGATTCAAAAGGTAACGTTTTTATCGTTGATACTTGGAATAACCGTATCTTGAAAACCGATCCATTGGGCAGGCTTCTGATGGAATTGGGCGGTTTAAATAGATTTAATAAACCACAATCTGCAATGGTTGATACTTCTGGCAATATCTATGTATGCGACACAGGAAACAATAGGATATGCAAATTTGATTTCAGCGGTTCACAAATAGCTATATGGGGCGGTTTTGGCAGAGATAGAGGACAATTCCAAAATCCAACAAGCATCGCTCAAGACAGGGCTAAAAATTTATATGTAGTAGATCAGGGAAACAAAAGAATACAGGCATTCAATAAAGACGGAGTTTATATCGGCGAATTTGGTCTGGATAAGCTAAAAGAACCCTATGATATAGTCATAGATAATGAATATCGCGCTTATGTTACAGATATGTCATCTTCCACTGTTGAAGTATTTAAGATAATACTACCATAAAATCTATTCCCTCTTTATGATCATCAAAATTTATTACACATTATTAAAACCAATAAATCATTTTGCTACAAATATTAATAAACTATCCAAAATTTGCTTAATAGTTATTATTTGTATCTTTTCCATTTCAATAAAGGCATTTTCAGAAGACAGGGTCATATCCCTTTCTGACAAAACAGAAGAGATCGTCGGAGCTAATTTTGTCAATCCTTATCAGCTTAAATATCTACCGATCATTCCAAAGTCGGAGAAAATCTATCTTGATAATCTGCTAATTATAAGAGATGTGGATTATGCGATAGATTACAATCTCGGTCAGATAACCATCAAAAAAGAGATAAAACCAGATTCTATAATTAAAATAAGCTATCGCATTATTCCGATCACGCTTCAAAAGACATACTTTAGAAAACTTTTTGAGACTGAAATTCAAAAAGAGCCTGTTTCAGAACCTCCACCAATTACTCATTACTTGCCACCAGTTACTGATACATCTGACCTTACTTTTACAGGGACAAAAACTCTTTCATTGTCAATGGAAAGCCTCAGGGGATTATCAATTAATCAGCCAACAAGGTTAAATATAAACGGCACAGTTGCAGGAAATGTTAAAGTAAGTGCCTTGCTTTCCGATGAGGATTTGCCATTACAACCCGAAGGCACAACAGAAGAGCTTGAAGATTTAGATAAAATCCTCATCAAAATTGAGGGCAAAAATTTATCTGCGACACTTGGCGATTATGAAACATCCTTTGGAGATACCGAGTTCGTCCTTGCAAGCAAACAACTTGAAGGGGCGCAAGCACAGGGAAACTTTGATGTTGGCGGATTTACTCTAATAGGGGCGGTATCAAAAGGGCAATCTTCAAGCATCACAATCTCTGGCATAGAAGGTCAGAACGAATATAGGATAAGCGTTAACGGTAGATATGTAATAATGGTTGCTGGCAGTGAGCAAGTTTGGCTTAACGGCGAAAAAATGAGGAGAGAGAAAGACTATGTGATCAGAGACTATGGCGATCCGATTATAGAGTTCACAAAAAATCATCTGATCACTGGCAAAGACATCATCGTTGTTGACTTTGAATATATTGACGAAGACCGTAACTATGGACAGAAACTTTATGGCATAAGAGGCAGAATAAATCCCAAATATCAAAGTGATGAAAATTTAGAAAATCCATTAGCAAATTTCAAATTCCTGGGTCTGGAATCAACATTTGGGGCTTCTTACGCAATTGAATCTGACGATAAAGATAATCCAATAATTCCCTTGAGTGAAATTGATATTAACAATCTCAAAAAAAATAACCTTGATCCTGATGGAGATGGAGTTTTATTGCCTGCACCTACAAGCAGTTCTGTTATCGGTTTTGACGGTAGGATAAATATCGCCGATAACACTTTTTTAGCTGGTGAAGTAGCTTTGAATAAACGCGATCTAAACACATTCTCTATGTTTGATAAAATAGAGGAAGGAAGGGCATGGAAGTTAAATGGGACATCAAATACTGACAGGTTTAGGCTTGACTTCAATCTTAGAAGTTTTGATTCAAACTTCATTCCCATAGGAGCTACAAAAGATAGTAGAAGTAGAGGGACTTACCAAAAAGATTATGATACAATAGGCTTTGGCGGGTATAGATCAACTATCAAATCAGGAGATGAGAGAAGTTATAATATGGATTTATGGCTTGAACCGATAGATAAAATTGAGTTAAGAGGGAATATTGGCAGAGCTTTAAATGAGTATGAACTCCCAGAACCATCTAAAACCACAACAGATCATTGGAGCAGAGGTGTAAAAATAGCATTGCCAAACCTTCCCCAGATTGACACTAAATACCAAGAGGCGACGACAAAAACAAATGACATGAATGACACAAAAAAGACCAGAGAATTATGGCAAATAGATCACAGGCTATTTAAAATAGTAAATGTCAGGATGAGAGGTGAAGATTTCAAATCTTTGAACTTTAATCTATCCGATAACACCGATGATATTAAAAGACAGGAAAGGAAAATTACATTAAGCCTGCCATCTTATAAAAAAATATCATTGTCAAGCGATCTTTCACTTGAAAAGGAATGGAAATCACAGCAGACCAATTGGATTAAGTCCTCAACAGCTCAGACATCATTGATCAACCTTTCTATAAAGCCGAATGATTGGTTTGACTTCAGCAGTTACTTCGGGCGAAGAAGGCTTAACAGAGAAAATGAAATGGAGATTAAGACTAATGTTGCAGACTTAAAGATGAACATAAAACAGCTTAGGGTCAACTATCAAATAGATAAAAAATTGTCAACAGAGAAAGAAGAACAATATCTAAACTATATAATTGTTTCAGCAGACGGCAAAGAGACGATCAGATACCTTAAACCCGGAGAGGGCAACTATGTTAAAATAGATGAATATACTTATAGGGAAGACTCAGAAAAAGGAGATTATATAAGGGTTTTAAGAACGGTTAGCGATAAACCTGTTACATCATTGACATTTCAATCAGTTTTCAGTTTAAGACCAAGATTTTCATATCGTCAAAGAAATGATAACAAATCATTAAAATCTCAGTTAATGAATTCATTGTCAATGTTTGAATTAGGCACAAGGATAAACGAAGAACAAACAGAAGTATCAAAGGATTTTTATCTATTAAAAGATTTGCATACGGACAAAACTATATATGGCATAAAAAAATATTGGCTTAGGACGCAATTATCACCAATTAATAAAATTTCTTTGACATCTGATTATGAAATTAGCAGAAATCTCAATAGGCGATTAAATAGCCAGACAAGAGAGATCAATTCTGATAGATGGAAATTTAAGATTGAAAGTCCGTTGACAGAGAAAGTTGTCTGCGGTGGAGAATTTACCAAAGACAATACCTATGAAAAAATATCCTCAATACAAGTAAAATCAAATATAGCCAAAGTTATATCGGATATTTCAGAAAAAGGAAAATCTCAATCTGTATTTTTAAGCTATGATCCAACAGGTGCAATATCAAAATTAGAATTGCGGGCAGGTTACGAGACCGAATGGAATGACGATATAACTGATGACGATCCACCAGTCCTGACAAAGATATACTCAATCGGTTCTGAGATAGGTATTAGCTTTAAGGGAAAAGGCAACGCTTTAGCAAAGTATGCGATAGCTAAAGGGACAAGCAGTGGCGAACTACCTTTTATTAGGTATGACTTCCACAAGGGCATAAGCCATAAGATTAAACTTGAAAATAGATATAGGGTTAAATGGTTTACAGATGTCACTTTACGGACAACCTATCGTGGAGAGTTCGCCGAAGACACAAAACCTGATCATCGCTTTGAAATGGAGGCGATCGCCAATTTTTAATGTGACTATTTAGCCTGAGTATGCTTCAATACCGCTGATACGAATCCACTAAAAAGAGGGTGTGGTTGCAATGGCTTTGATTTAAATTCAGGGTGAAATTGCGTCGCAACAAACCATGGATGATCATCAATTTCTATCATCTCTACAAGCTGATCATCAGGAGACAACCCGCTTAAACGCAATCCATGAGATATGAATTGTTCCCTATATTCGTTGTTAAACTCAAACCTGTGTCTATGACGTTCACTGATAATTTCGGTGCCATATTCCTTAAATGCGACAGAGTCTTTTTCTAATTTGCAGGGATATGCTCCAAGTCTCATCGTTCCGCCCATATCCTCAACTTTCTTTTGCTCTTCCATAATAGTTATGACTGGATATGGTGTATCGGGATCAAATTCAATGCTATTAGCTCGCTCAAATCCGAGGACGTTTCTTGCAAATTCAATGACAGCACACTGCATCCCAAGACACAACCCAAGGAATGGGACTTTGTTTTCTCGTGCAAATCGTATAGCTTTTATTTTCCCTTCAATACCTCTGTAACCAAAACCGCCAGGGACTACTATGCCATGGACATCATTAAAATACTTAAATTCGTCTCCTTCTTCAAGATGATCAGACTCTATCCATTTTATATTGACTTCTACATTATTAGCAATACCGCCATGTTTCAATGCCTCAGTTATAGAAAGATAAGCATCTCCATTTTGAGTATATTTGCCAACTATTGCAATAGATACTTCACCATTAGGTTTTTTCAGTTTTGAAACCATTTCTTCCCATTCCTTAGTATCGGGAGAACAATCTGGCAAAGCAAGTCTGTCTATGATAAGATCGGCTAATCCCTGTTTTTCAAATGTAAGCGGTATTTCATATATATTTTTTGTATCTCTTGCTTCTATAACTGCTTCCTTTGGGACGCTACAAAAAAGCGATAGTTTTCGTTTGTGTTCCTCCGTCAGTGCTGATTTTGAGCGACATATAAGAATATCGGGCTGTATTCCAAGTTCCATAAGTGCTTTAACGCTATGTTGAGTAGGTTTAGTTTTTGTCTCTCCCCACGGACCGACATAAGCGATAAGACTTACATGGACAAAAAGCGTATTTTCTCTGCCGACTTCTAACCTCATCTGTCTAATGGCTTCTGTGAAAGGTGGTGTTTCATAATCTCCGATAGTTCCGCCTATCTCCACTATCATAACATGCGCTCCGCTGTCTTCTGCAAGCTTATATATTCTGCTTTTTATCTCGTCAGTGATATGTGGGATCAATTGAACTGTATTTCCGAGATATTCCCCTCGCCTTTCTTTGGCGATAACTGCACCATATACTGACCCTGTTGTAAAATTAGAAGCACTTGTGAGGTTAACGCCAATAAATCTCTCATAATGACCGAGATCAAGATCAGTTTCAGCACCATCATCAGTAACATAAACCTCGCCATGTTGATATGGATTCATCGTTCCCGCATCTTTGTTGATATATGGGTCAATTTTTAGCGGAGTGACTTTGAACCCTCGGCTTACCAGCATTCGTCCTATGGACGCAGTGGTAATTCCTTTGCCAATTGATGAAACAACTCCACCTGTCACAAATATATATTTGGTTCTTCTTGCCATTTTTCAATTGACTCCAATCTTTTGAAAACTAATTTTCAGTTATAAGTCTTTTTTATTTTATAAAATGCCCGAACATCATATTATAACTATTGGATCATTTTTTTTGACTTTTCCACCTTTGAGGACTTTTACAAAGATGCCTTCTCTAGGCATAACACAATCACCTGTTTGACGATATATAGCACATCTGTCGTGACACTCTTTGCCGATCTGAGTTACCTCAACCAAAGCGGAATCGCCGATTTTCAGCTTTGTTCCGATCGGAAGATTGACAAGATCAATGCCAACGGTTGTTATATTTTCGGCGAAATCTCCCGGTCCAACATCAAGCCCTTTTTCTCTTATTTTTTCAATGCTTTCAATTGCAAGCAAACTGACCTGTCTATGCCAATTGCCCGCATGTGCGTCATCTTTTAGACCAAAATTTTCTATCAGTAATCCTTCTGGGATATTTTCTTTCTTTACACCTTTTTTTTCGCTTATAGATACTGCTAAAACATAAGCTTCCATATTATAACTTCCTCTCTATCTTTAATATCTTGGCGGAGGTGGAATAAACGTAGATTCCACATTGACAGGGCAACATTTTTCTGCGGAATCCAAAATTGACAGACAAATATCAAGGACATGATATGCTTGTGTCCCTGTGCAACGTTGGGGCGTCCCTTTTCGTAAAGATTCTGCTAACTCAAATATAGCTCTTCCCCATTCAACACCTGCAAACGGCTCTGTTACATAAGGTATTGGACGCCAATCTTTATCGCCAATATTTCGGACACTTACCGCAGACCTGAAGTCAACAGAAGAATCTAATATAAGAGAGCCTGTCTCTCCGTGAAATTCTATTCCACCTTGACGACTAAAACCGAGAAAATTTGTTGTTATACGGGCTTTGCATCCAGACGCAAATGTTAAAATGCCGATAACCTGATCGGGAGTGGTTACCTTAAATTTAGTGCCTGCTTTGGGACCACTTCCGATAGTCCTTTCGGGAATTAAAATGCTGGCATCTCCAAGCACTTTTACAACAGGACCAAGTATAGCGGTCAATATTGTAAGCGGATAAACACCAACATCAAGCATAGGACCAGCACCGGGCTGATGAAATCCCTCTGGGTTAGGATGCCATAGCTCTATCCATGACCAATTCATCTCTGCATAGACCATTAAAGGCTTGCCGATTATGCCATCATTTATAGCTTTCCGAACAGTCTGCTGTGCTTCACCTAAAAATGTAAACGGCGAACATGACAAGCGGACTTTATTTTTTTCTGCCAATTCCAAAAGCATTTTTCCATCTTGACGGTTTGTTGCCAATGGCTTTTCGCTATGGACATGTTTTCCTGCGGAAAGTGCCATAGATGACACTTTGGCGTGTGCATGATGTGAAGTTAAATTTATAACAACCTCTACCTCTGGATCAGCCATAACATCTTCTAATTTTTCATATACACGACCGCCATAATTATTGACAAACGCTTTCGCTTGATCTGTCAAAACATCAAAAGCACCGATAATTTGGACAAGGTCAGGTTTTGTTTTTAGGCTACTGCCATAAGCACCCGATATATTACCACAGCCGACAACAGCTACTCTTAGCGGTTTAAAATCTGACATTTTTATTCCTTTCTCAACTAAACATAAATCTTGAATTTAGTATTTAGTTACAATTTCACAGGTTATTATTTTCTTTGGTGGAACATCAAGAGTCACAACTCCATTAATGCACTCTAATTTTTCTAACCGTTCTTCTGCAAGGTTGCAAAGATAGACATTATCAACAGGCATAGGTGAAGTTAAAGTTCCTAACATAGAATTATGATAAGGATTGTAAAATCTCACGATCAAGCTATCCCTATCTTCTGCCTTTTTTATTGACGAGATCACGAGTTTTTGAGGTTGAAGGTCTATAAAAATCCCTCTTGGAGCGAGCTTATTTCCGCCATTTTTAATCTGAATTGCTGTCAATGGTGCGTTAAAAGCGCGTGCATCAATATCTGCGATGGAAGATTCCAATTTCCCTGCGTGAGGTATTATAGCATATTCAAAGGTATGTAAGCCTTGACATTGTGCCTCTGGTGTTGGGAAAACGCCCCAATCTCCTAAGTGTTTAACTGCCCTCAAAAGCGTTATAGCTATTGTGTTTCTTCCATCACGTAAGACCTCGTATTCTGGCAAACCACGATTTGCAATAGTTAGACCTTTTTCATCATCAGATACGTCAACAAAAGCTTGTTGTGGTTGACAATTAGACGGATTTTTCCAGCCTTTCCACGGTGTTATCCTACGTTTGACGACATCAAATTGACCATCAGCAGAGACGTAATCAGTGTTTACGTCAGTTGGAAAAAGCACTCTAAGGCGATGATCCTTATGCTCGTTCAATACATCTGCATGGACATATAGACGTCTGCTTCCTTTAACAAGCAATAATGTATAATTTATATCCATCGGTTTTTCGGATAGCCTTAACTTTGTCTTGATTGTGCATTCTGAATATATATTATTGCTCAATATCGGACCAATCTTTGTATCAGAGGCATAAGGAGATACTATCTCATCTTCCTTTGGTGCTCGGTAGTTATATTCATCTCCTACATCTAAACTATCCTGAAATTGATTTAAGCCCCTAAAACAAAAGCCAGAATTCTTATCTGTGATGTTAAGTCTGCCATCATTGAGTATCTCTACAAGCAAATGTTCGTTTTCCATACAATCAATTTTGTATATCTCACTTATAGTTTCCTCTGTCGGCAAAACTTGATAGGTTGCATATCCCATACTTGGGACGCTTGCGAGAAAAGCTATACGAAATCGCCTGACATGATATGGGATTCTAAATCCAACTTCAGGCAGATCATAATCCCAAACTATCCCCATATCTTCAAGAAGGTATGAAGGGACGTCGTTTCCATCAGCATCCATAACCATTAGATCGTATATCTCTGAGTCCTTTGGAAAATCAACTATCGCGGTTACTAACTCCTTACGCGTGACGTTAATTGGATTAAAAACGACGATTTTCAATGAATCCGCTTTCAAATTGCTGATATTTATGTTTTTAGCAATATTTTCAAAAGCCTCTTTTGCCAATTGTTCTGACAATACATATCATTTTTCAAATCTTGTGTCCATTTCACGATGGACTTCATCGCAACTACATCCGCATATACTGTCGTGTGGGTGATTTTGCATAAGTGTTTTCCAAGCATACCAGATCAAGTCGCTATCATATTTTTCGCCTAACATAAAGGCAAAAGCGCTAAACGGCTCAACCAATTTTTCAAGAAGAGATTGACATCTCCAATTAGCCTGTTTTTGATATATTCTGCTACTAAGGACGTTTGTTAATGTTCCCCAACCATCGGTATATTCACTGCGTAACTCGCCCTCTTTTATTTGAAGGTTATGGACTTCTTCTTTCACTTTGGATATGTAATCTGTAAAGTTTGAATGAATCATTACTGCATCTTGGAGTTTTTCATTTGCAAGTTTTATAGCAGTTGAGACATCAGGTTGAGATGGCGTATGGTCACAGCCATTCATAAACAACAAATGCGTCGTTGTTGCATATCTCATACATGCCTGTCGGACATTATTAACATACTCTAACACTTTGTCGGGATCAGTAGGGATCGTCATAGCATTGCTATACCAATTAGCCATAAAAATTCCAAGCACCTCAGAGCCATCGGGAGAACGCCATATCAATTCAGATTTATATCCCCTTGATTCTGGTTCATCTTCATCATACTGATCTTGCCAACGGTTGATGCCTCGTCCAAAAACAGCATTATCTATCCCAAATCCTCTTAATATCTGTGGCATTTGTGAGATATTGCCAAAGCTGTCTGGAAGGTAGCCTATTTTTATTGGGTTGCCATACTTGCTTGCGGTTTTAAGACCAAACATCATGTTGCGGATATTTGCTTCTCCACTGGTCAAGAATTCATCTTGCAGGACATACCACGGTCCTAACGATAATCTGCCATCTGCGGCTGCTTTTTCTATTCGTTCCCTTTGATGAGGACGGATTTCAAGGTAGTCTTCTATTGGTATGATCTGACCGTCGGTGTGAAAATGCTTAAAATCAGGGTCTTTATCTAACAGATCAAGAAGTGCATCCATCAACATAACAAGCCTTCTGCGATGTTTCTCAAAAGGCATATACCATTCTCTATCCCAATGAGTATGTGAGATAACATGAATTGTGTAGTTAGACATTCATCTTTCTCCTTACCAAAACTTGTTAATTATATCTTAGGTTCATATTTACTTTGTTCATCTTTTTTTCTTGAGATGCCATATTGTTTCATTTTTCTATGAAGATTTGTCCGTTCAATTCCAAGTTTTTTAGCTGTTTCAGTGATATTCCAATCACAGGAAATTAGAGTTTGCAATATATATTCACGTTCAAAATCGTTTTTTGCCTTTCTTAGCTCAACTGCTGATAATTTGGTCGTCTTTGGCTGTTCAAAAAGGTTGTTTGGTAAATCTCCTACCTCAATAGAATCAGAAGACACCATAATTACAAGCCGTTCAATCAAATTTTTTAACTCTCTGACATTGCCGGGCCAATGATATGATTGCAGAAGTTTCATTGCAGATTGTGATATACGTTTTTCCTTAACTCCGTTCTCAGCACTGAATTTTGATAGGAAATATGATACAAGCAATGGAATATCCTCAATTCTTTCTCGTAATGGAGGAACATAAATTGGAATAACGTTAAGCCTATAATAAAGGTCTTCTCTAAATCTTCCTTGCTCAACTTCTTGTTGTAAATCCTTATTTGTCGCTGAGATGATACGGACATCAACTTTGATAGGTTCTTTTCCTCCTATTCTTGTAAATTCCCCTTCTTCTATTGCTTTTAGGACTTTTGATTGAGTCCTTATGCTCATATCGCCGATCTCATCAAGGAATAATGTCGCATTATTTGCCTGCTCAAATTTGCCGATGCTCCGCGTAATTGCCCCTGTAAATGATCCTCTCTCATGTCCGAAAAGTTCTGATTCTATTAGATCATCAGGTATTGCAGCACAATTTACTTGAATAAAAGGACGATCACTGCGTTTGCTATTCCTATGTATCGCCCTCGCGACAAGTTCCTTTCCTGTTCCATTTTCACCAAATATAAGCACTCTGCTATTAGTAGGTGCAACAGACATTATTTTTGCAATAAGGTCTTTCATTACTTGGCTTTCACCAATTATTTGATATTTTTCATCAATTTCTTTTTTTAATAGTATATTTTCAGTCCGTAGTTTATTTTTTTCAATAGCCTGATTGATTCTTATTATTATTCGGTCAGCGGAAAGCGGTTTTTCTATAAAATCCATAGCTCCTAATTCCATAGCTTTAACCGCCATATCAATAGTGCCATGTCCAGAGATCATTAAGACGATTATAGAGGAATCATAATTTTTAATACGTCTTAGTGTTTCAATACCGTCAATTCCCGGCATAAGCACATCTAACAAAACTATGTCAGGCTTGTCTTTTCGTATTATCTCAAGCGATTCTTCTCCATTACTTGCGGTTAGAACAGAAAATCCTTCATCTTCTAACACGCCTTTAAGCGATGATCGGACATTAGGTTCATCATCTACAATCAAAACTTTCATATTATTTCAGGTCTTCTCCTTCTGAAACAGGCAATCTTATCCAAAAGGTTGTGCCTTTATTTTGTTCGCTTGATAC
>DTPJ01000136.1 GCA_011334435.1 Candidatus Poribacteria bacterium
AATTTTTCTGTAATTGGAGGTTTTGGGTAAGAGGTTTTAAGTGGAAAAAATTGGGTTGATCGAGATAGGATGGTTTTAGTAGTTAGCGAAAAGCATTACACTTTTAATTCTTGAATTGGCTAATATACTTAGAAATACTTGGTCAACATATCTTGATCCCACAAGAAATCCACCCGAGGAACGACCTTATGGATCAAAAGCCCTAATAAATGCTTGCAAAGAGCATAAGTATTTAAAAACCTTCGCTAAAACAACAAGGTTAGATGAAGGGGTATATAGAAAAGTATGTTCGCGTTGGAAAGAGCTTGAGCTTCCCGGAGAACCACCTAAGGTAGAAATTTTTGAAAAAGGGACATCAATAATTGGTGAGTAATAAAAGAGAATTTAAATGAGGAGGTATGAAAGATGGGAAGAGTTAATAAAATTTTGTTAAGAACATTTTTTACAATTTGTATAATTTGTATTTTAATTTTATTCTCAGCTTTATCTGGAAATGCTCAAAAGAAAAGAATGAGCATTGGAGGTGCTTCAAAAGGTGGAACATTTTATCCTTTAGCAGTAGGTATGGCTGAGATTATTAATAAATTTCTCCCAGAATACAATGCTATTGCCCTTGAAACAGGAGGAGCCTTAGAAAATATTCGTCTTTTAGCTAAAGGAGAAATTGAAATTGGTTTGGCTAATGCAAGAGATGCAACTCTTGGATATACTGGGCAAAAGCCTTTTAGCGCTCCCTTAAAAAATTTAAGAGTAGGTTTTTACCTTGGTGATTTTATTTTACATATAGTAACGTTAGAAAAAACAAATATAAAGAGAGTTGAAGATTTAAAAGGGAAAATTGTAAATGTTGGCCCTCCAGGTAGCATTGTAGCTTCAACAATGGAAGCTATTTTACGTCTCCATAATATTTCTATTAAAGATGTGAAGGTTCGTCATTTAGGTTATTCAGAATCAATGGAGGCTATGGTTGATGGATTAATAGATGCAGCTGCCCTCTATTCACTTATTCCTTCTCCTGCAATTAACTCTATTGCTGTTAGACAAAAAATTCGATTAGTGACATGTGATGAAAAGATTCTTGAATCAGCTTCATTGAAAGAGAATATCCTTCCTCTATTTGTTCCACCTGGGAGTTACAAGGGTCAGAGTGAAGGAGCTTATGTGTGGGCAGTTGTCTCAGGGACTTATTTCAATGAGGCCACAGACATTGAAGACGTATATAAATGGACTAAAGCAATTTTAGAGCATAAGGGCGAGTTAGAAAAGGTTCATCCAATGGGGAAAAATGCAAGACTTTTAAATAAAAAAGAGTTGGGAATCTCACCAATTCCAATGCATCAAGGAGTAATTAAATATGCGAAAGAAGTGGGAGTTACTTACTAAATTCTATCATCTAATCCCATAGGATAAAACCTTTTAAAATTGCTTATATGAAATATTTAGTTAAAATAATTGCAATAATTTCAAGCTTTTTTGTTATCTTTTCTGTTTCAACCAGATATTTTTCAGATATGGAGAATCTTGGGGTTTATCTCGCTTCTATCCTGTCACTTACATTTTTATCAAAACCATTAAGTAAAACCAATAAATTTTTGAAGTTAATAGATTATCTTTTATCAATCATATCTATCGTTGTAGGTTTTTATTCCTTTTTCTTTGCTGAAGAGATAGCAAGCAGGATTGGTGATTCAACACCTTTAGATATTTATCTTGGTGTAGTTGCGATTCTTCTCGTGTTAGAGGCCACGCGTCGAGTAACTGGATGGGCAATTGTAGTTTTGTGCATTTTATTTCTTGGGTATGCTTATTTTGGAAAATATTTTCCTGAGATCATTGCCACAAAAGGGTTTAGCACAGAAAGAATAAGTTCAACAATGTACCTTAGTTTAAGTGGAATTTATGGAATTCCACTAAAAGTTATGTTTGATTATATTGTTCTTTTTATTTTATTTGGTTCTTTCCTTGAAGCAACAGGCGGGGTATCTTTCTTCTTGAATTTGGCAATATCACTTGGTGGTCGTTTCCCGGGCGGACTTGCTCAAATCTCTGTTATCTCAAGTGGATTAATGGGGATGATTTCAGGCAGTGCAGTAGCAAATGTAGCGACAACTGGGGCCTTCACAATCCCTACAATGAAAAAAGGGGGATATGAACCGAATTTTGCCGGGGCTGTGGAAACAGTGGCATCAACAGGAGGGCAATTAATGCCTCCTGTTATGGGTGCAGCTGCTTTTGTCATGGCAGATTATATAGGGGTTCCTTATGCTTCAGTTTGTATGAGAGCTTTAGTTCCCGCACTTATGTATTATTTTATTCTTGGTTTAAATATTTATTTTTACGCCCAATGTAATAATTTATATGGAATGTCTAAGGAAGAGGTTCCTCAAATAAGTGAAATTATAAAAAAGCAGGGTTTTCTTCTCATACCAATTATCTTACTAATTATTTGCTTAGCAAAAGGTTATTCACCCACAATTGCAGCACTTTCAGCTTTGATAGGATTACTTATAATTTGCTGGTTTAGACGGGAAACCAGATTGGATTGGTCCAAAGCTTATGAAGCATTACAAAGGACAGGAATGGCTGGTGTTCAAGTAGGAGTTCCAGCAGCTGCAGCGGGAGTTATACTTGGAGTTTTTATGCTAACAGGTTTGGGTACAAAAATTGCTTCTGTCTTGATACAAATTTCTGCCGGATCAGTTTTTATTCTTTTAATCATAAGTATGCTCACTTCTATCATTTTTGGAATGGGACTTTCCACAACTCCGTGTTATATTTTATTAGCAACATTAATAGGACCTGCTTTAACAGAAATGGGTATTCCTAAAATACTTGCTCATTTATTCCTTTTCTATTTTGGAATGCTTTCAATGATAACACCTCCTGTTGCAATGGCAGCATATGCAGCAGCAGCTATTTCTGGTGGAAGCTTTTACAAAACAGGTTTTTTAGCATGGAAAATGGGATTACCTATTTTCATCATACCATACTTTTTTGTATATTATCCAGGATTTGCTCTAATAGGTTCATGGTTTGATATTTTGCACGCAATATTTATTGCCTTCATTGGACTTTCGTCTTGTACTATTGCTATTGTTGGATATTTTAAAGGAGAATTACAACTTTGGGAAAGAATAATCCTTATCATCGGAGGCTTAGGACTTATTCATAAGGGTTTATTGACAGATTTAATAGGTATTGGTGTCATTTTTTTATTTCTTTTTTTAAGAGTAAAAAGACATCTTAGATTGAAAATGAATGAGAAAATTGGTTTTTAAAAATTATTGAGTTTAAACAGATGTTTTATGAGAAAAATAAATTTTATTGATACAACTTTTCGAGATGGTCATCAAAGTCTGTGGGCAGAGGGAATGACCACAGGAATGATGCTTCCTGTTGCTCAACAGATGGATAAAATTGGTTTTAAAGGAATGGAGGTTATTGCTGCAAGTCATTTTTTAAAATGTGTACGTGAACTACGCGAAGACCCATGGGAGAGAATAAGACTTCTTTCAAAAAGAATCAAAAAGACACCTATGATCCTAATGATGCATTATAGTATTGCAGCTTTCGATTTAACCCCATTATCCATTCTTAAACTCTGGATGGAGAGGATTGCAGCAAATGGAATAAAAAGAGTCCAATTGATGGATCCTTCTAATGATATGAATTTTAGAGTCAATAAATGTGTAAAGTTTGCAAAAGAAGTAGGCCTGGAAGTATCAATGGGTATGGTTTTTTCAATATCACCCAAACACACAGATCAACACTATGCCCAAAAGGTACAGGATGCAACAAAGCTCGATGTTGATATGATATATTTAAAAGACTCTGGTGGACTTCTTACTCCAGAAAGAACAAAAACAATCATTCCAGTTTTTCTCCAAAACAGTGCTGGAAAGCCCGTAGCATTGCATTCACATTGTACCACAGGACTTGCACCCCTCGTATATCTTGAAGCTATAAAACTTGGTATAGAAACAGTTTATACAGCTATTCCACCATTAGCAAATGGTTCTTCTCAACCCTCATGTTATAATATTATTAAAAATATTCGGCACCTTGGATATGATGTTTCTATCAATGAAGAGGAAGTTAAACCAATAACGGAGCACTTCCTCAATATAGCTAAACACGAAAGATTACCAGTTGGAAAACCTTTAGAATATGATGCGAATCAATATATACATCAAGTACCAGGGGGAGTTATTTCAAATCTTAAACATCAACTAAGTAAATTAAGAATGGAACACAAAATTGAGGAAGTACTTGAAGAAGTTGTTCGCGTGAGAGAAGATCTTGGATATCCTATTATGGTGACTCCATTTTCACAGTTTATTGTAACTCAAGCTTCAATAAATGTAATGTTAGGTGAAAGATATAAGCAGGTTATAGATGAAATTATTCAGTATACTCTTGGATATTGGGGAACGGAGGCCAGTTCGGGTGTAGATCCTAATATTAAAGATAAGATAATGAATTTGCCAAGAACAAAAGAGCTAATAAATTGGACTCCACCCGAGCCTTCTTTAAAAGAGGTACGGGAGCAATTAGGTGGATCGGGAGTTACTGATGATGAGCTTCTTCTTAGATATATTGTCCGAGAAGAAAAGGATATAAATGAGATGCGTAAAGCTCCTCCCATTAAAGAATATCAAATTATGGATCATGGGTTTATGAATTTTATCAAAGGATTATTAAATTATAAAAATTTGGACTATATCTCTTTAGTAAAAAGTGATTTATCACTCTATCTCAAAAAATAGTGTTAATAGAAAAATATCAAATAATAATAAATTCTTGAGGTGAAAAATATGAAACTTACAGAAGACGAGGTTTTTCAAATATTAAAATTCTTAGAGGAATCACATTTTGATGAGTTAAATTTAGAGATTGGTGATTTGAAACTCCATGTTCGTAAAAGCAGTGCAGGTGTAGTAAATCTTTCTCAATCATCCGTAAAAGACTCATATCAAATTAAAACTAATCAAAAACATGAAATTGCCCCAAAAGCAGAATTAACAATACAAACTCCAATTCCCCAAGAGATCCAAAAAAAGGAAGTGGTTTCTAAAATTTCAGAAAGAATAACAGAAGAACCTGAAGAAGGCCTTATTCCTATAAAATCTCCAATGTTAGGAACATTTTATCGCCGTCCTGGACCAGGCCAACCACCTTATGTAGATATTGGAACATTTGTTAAAGAGGATGATACAGTTTGTCTTCTTGAAGTGATGAAAGTTTTCAATTCAGTTAAGGCGGGAGTGAGGGGTTATATTGTGAAGATATGTGCGGAAAGTGGAGAATTGGTAGAATATGGACAGATATTATTTTTAGTAAAACCTGCAGATACTCCAAGAGAGGCATAAATGAAAATTAAAAGGGTTCTTATTGCAAATAGGGGGGAGATTGCTGTTAGGATAATAAAGGCCTGTAAAGAACTTGGTATAGAGACTGTTGCTGCAGTTTCTGAAGCTGATAAGGATAGTTTACCCGCAAGGATGGCTGATCGGGCAATATGTATTGGCCCCCCAAGGCCTATAGATAGCTATTTAAATATAGATGCGCTTATATATGCAGCTCGTGGCACTAATTGTGATGCCATTCATCCTGGATATGGATTTCTTGCCGAACAACCTGAGTTAGCTGAAGCCTGTATTAAATATGGCATTATATTTATAGGTCCCTCCCCGGAAAATCTAAGACAAATGGGAGATAAACTTTTAGCTCGAAAAATTGTAAGAGATTTTGGTATACCAATAATACCTGGTTCAGAAAAGATAAACAATTTCAAGGAAGCTTTAAGAAAGTGTGAAGAGATGAAATTCCCTGTGCTTTTGAAAGCTTCGGCAGGAGGTGGTGGAAGAGGTATAAAGATTGTAAATAATATCGAAGAGCTAAAAATAGCATTTGATAAAGCAGCTGCAGAGGCAAAGGCTGCATTTGGTGATGAAACACTTTATATTGAACATTATATAACTAATGCACGTCATATTGAGGTTCAAGTCATTGCAGATCATTTTGGAAATGTAATTCATGTGGGTGAGAGGGATTGTTCACTTCAGAGGAGATATCAAAAAATAATTGAAGAAGCCCCTGCACCTTCTATATCTTCCGAAATTAGAGAGGCAATTCGAAATGCTGGAGTAACAATTGCAAAAAAGATGAATTATAGAAGTGTTGGAACAGTTGAATTCATTTTTGATCAGGATAAAAAGAAGTTTTATTTTCTCGAGATGAATACTCGAATTCAGGTTGAACATCCAGTTACAGAAATGATTAGTGGAATAGATCTTGTAAAAGAACAGATAAATATAGCATCAGATTATCCACTTTGTTTGTCGCAATCTGATGTGAGATTGCAAGGACATGCGATTGAGTGTAGGATAAATGCTGAATCTCCTAAAGAAGGATTTCAACCATTTCCTGGAAGGATAACAGAATGGTTACTTCCGAATGAAAATGGTATTCGTATTGATACTCATTGTTATAAAGGATATTTTGTACCTCCTTTTTATGATTCTTTGATAGCAAAGGTTATTACCTCAGGGAAGAATAGAGAAGAGGCAATAAAGCGGATGAAAAAAGCGCTTGAATCATTTGTGATTAAGGGTATTGAAACAACAATTCCATTTCTTAAATATTTATTAAACCAGCGAGATTTTATAGAATGTAAAATAAATACTCGTTGGATCGAAGAGATACTTTCTAATGAATCTTTAAGGCTGAGTTAGAATTATGAAAGAGATATATTTTGTCGATACAACATTTCGTGATGGACATGCAAGTCTTTGGGCAGAAGGTATGACAACTGGAATGATGCTTCCAGTTTCATATCAAATGGATAAAGTTGGATTTAAATCTATGGAATTAATAGCTACAAGTCACTTCCTTAAGTGTGTGCGAGAACTCCGGGAAGATCCATGGGAAAGAATTCGTCTTATCTCAAGTAGAATTAAAAAAACCCCATTAAGCCTTATGATGCTTCATAGTATTACAGCATTTGACCTTTCTCCTTTTTCAGTTCTGAAACTATGGATGGAAAGAATAGCTGCAAATGGAATAAAAAGGGTTCAATTAATGGATTCTTCAAACGATTTAAGTTTTAGAGTTCCGGAGTGTGTTAGATTTGCAAAGGAAGTAGGACTTGAAGTTGCGATTGCTTTAATATATTCTTATTCGCCGAGGCATACAGATGAACACTACGCCCAGCGCACAAGAGATGCAGTTAAATTAAATGCTGACACAATATATCTAAAGGATTCGGGTGGGCTTTTAACACCCGACCGTATAAAAACGTTAATTCCTGTTATACTTGAGAATAGCAATGGTATTCCAGTGGAGTTACATTCACATTGTACAACTGGTCTTGCTCCTCTGGTATATCTTGAAGCAGTTAAGTTGGGTATCAAAGTAATTCATACCGCGATTCCTCCCCTTGCAAATGGTTCTTCACAACCATCTGTTTTCAATGTTGCAAGGAATCTAAGAATTTTAGGTTATTCACCTAATATTGATGAGGAAGCTATTAAACCTATCTCTGAACATTTTTACTATATCGCAAAAAAAGAAAAACTGCCTATTGGTGAACCTATAGAATATGATTATTATCAATATATTCATCAGGTTCCAGGAGGAGTTATTTCTAATCTTAAACATCAACTTGCAGGTCTGAAGATGAGTGATAGGCTTGAAGAAGTAATAGAAGAGAGCATTCGTGTTAGAAAAGATCTTGGATATCCAATTATGGTTACACCATTTTCACAATTTGTTGTTAGTCAGGCAACAATGAATGTAATGCTTGGTGAAAGATATAAACAGGTTAGTGATGAGATTATTCGATATGTCTTGGGATTCTGGGGAAAAGAGGCAAGTGAACTCGTGGATCCAAATTTCAAAGATATGATCCTTAGTTTACCAAGGGCAAAAGAATTATCAAAATGGGAGGTCCCACAGCCTTCAATTCAAGAACTTAGGGAGAAATATGGTGGACCTGGAGTTTCTGATGACGAGTTATTACTTCGCTATATTGTCCAGGAAGAAGAAATAAGGGCTATGCGATCAAAAGGACCCATCAAGGAATATTTTACTACGAGAAACCCAATCGTTGCACTAATAAGTGAACTATTAATGAAAAAAGATTTAAATTATATTCATGTAGAGAAAGGAGATCTAAAAATCACTCTTCAAAAAAACATATTATACGAGGAGGTTCTAAATTATGAAAAAAGTAAATTTAATTATTAGATTGTCTTTCTTCATTTTAATAATAGTTTTAATTTCCATACCATTTAAGTTTGCCCATTCTACATCTTCTAGCCTACCTTCAAGGCTTACATTCGCTACATTAGCTGTTGGGACAGTTTTTCATGTAACGGGTTCGGGTCTTGCTAAAATTGCAAGTGAACGAACTCCTATAAAGGTAGTCGTTTCACCAATGGCGTCTGCCCGGTCATGGGTGTTTACAATGAATGATAAAGGTTCTCCTGAGATTGGAATAATGCAAATGTCCGAAATATGGCAAGCTTATACAGGGAAGTTAGCTCCGAAACCTGAACCTATATCGGGTGATCCAAGGAAAGGTCCACCATATTCTCCAGCCTGTCCAAACCTAAGGATTCTTATTGCAGGCACACATTTAAGATTAAGTTTTCTGGTTAGAAATGATTCACCAATAAAGACTATGAGAGATATGAAAGGGAAGCGAATGACATGGGGTTTCCCTGCATTTCCGTCAAATATTGAATGGGGTTTAGCAGGTTTAAGTGCAGCGGGAATGAGTATTAACGATGTAATTCCAGTACCTGTACCTGAAGTTGTTGCTGGTGTAAGGGCTCTTATGGAAGGCCGTGTTGATATCGCAATTGCAGCACTCGGTATGCCAATAGTAGCAGAAGCTGATGCAACCGTAGGCGTCCGTTTTTTACCAGAACCAATGGATTCAGAAGCAATTAAAAGACATCAATCGGTTATGCCTGGAAGTACAATAAGACCAGTTCCGCCTGGTTTACCAGGCATAAAGGTTGAAACTCCTGTGGGACATGTACCTATTGTGATTCAAACCTCCACTCATATGCCAGATGAAGTTGCATATACATTAGTTAAGGCATGGTGGGATCATTTCAAAGATCTTGAACCAATCCATCCCCAATTTAGAGGATGGATTCCAGGTATATATGTGAACAAATTAGCTACAGTTCCTTACCATCCTGGAGCAATAAAATTTTTTAAAGAAAGAGGAGCCTGGACATCTGAACATGACAAAATGCAGGAAAAACTTCTTCTGGGAAAAATACCACATCTTGAAGATTAATAAATATTTAAATACTAAACTTTAAGAATGGAGATATTAGAATCAAGATTTAACCATTTGGAATATATTGGGAAGATTCCAAAATTTCTTATCAGACTCCAATTAATATCTATCCCTTTAATTGGGACTTTCTTTATATTGGACATTCCATTTTATTTTGGAAAGGCTTTAATGATTGAACAATATTTTGGAATCTTTTTTACCCTCGTAATTGGAAATCTTTTTATCCTTTATCCCCTAAATAGAAAGAAAATAATAAGAATTCAATGGTATGATTTAATTATGTATTTACTTTCTTTTATAGTGGGATTATATATTACAATTTTTTATCCCAAAATATTATTTGAACTTGGAAAAGAAAGTTGGGATAAGGTAATTCTTGGAACCATAGCAATATTTTTAATACTCGAAGGAATCCGTCGAATAGTTGGATGGATGCTCGTTGGGCTTGGACTTTTTTTTATCTTATATGCCCGATTTTCTTGGATTGTTCCAGGGATTTTTCATGGTCCAGGTATTTCATGGGAAAGACTAAGCACTTATCTTTTCCTTGATCCTTCAGCTCTTTTTGGCCTTCCAATGGCAGTTACTGCAGCTGTTGTAATGCCATTTATCCTTTTTGGGAATTTACTATTTGGTGTAGGTGGTGGAGAGTTACTTAATAATATCGCAATGGCAGGATTTGGAAGGTTTAGAGGTGGACCTGCTAAGATAGCAGTGGTTGCATCAAGTTTATTTGGCACAATTTCAGGTACTGCTGTGTCTAATGTAGTTGCAACAGGAACAATGACTATACCACTTATGAAGAAAATTGGATATAGACCCCATATCGCAGGAGCAATTGAAGCTGTTGCATCAACAGGTGGGCAACTTATGCCTCCGGTTATGGGAGTAACAGCCTTTATAATGGCAGATTTTACTGGTATTCCCTACCCAAAGATAGCTATTGCAGCCCTAATACCATCTATTCTTTATTATGCATCAATTTTTTTTCAAGTTGATTTAGAGGCAGGAAAGATGGGGCTTTCTGGAATTGCTCCAGAAGAGCTTCCTCCGCTTAAAGGAGTTTTGAAGAAAAGCTGGCTTTTTTTTATTCCTATCGCTGTGTTGATTTACACCTTATTTGTGATTTATTTATCACCCGGTAAATCCGCATTAATTGCCTCTCTTTCTATTGTCCTTATAAGTTTTTTTCAAAAAGAAACGAGACTAAAATTTTCTTGGATTGCTAAAGCACTTGAAGATACAGGATCATCTTTACTCGAACTTGGTGTAATTGTTGCATTAGCAGGACTTATTATTGGTGTTATAAATTATACTGGTATTGGATTTATTTTAACAATGTCTATAGTTGAACTTTCAGGTGGTAATATATATTTTCTTTTAATAATTGTCGCAATAATAGGCCTTATTTTAGGGATGGGAATGCCAACAGCAGCTGTATATGTATTATTAGCAGTATTGCTTGCTCCTTCACTTATAAAGCTTGGGATAAGTGTTATGGCTGCACATTTATTCATTCAGTATGTTGGTATGCTTTCATTATTTACACCACCTATTGCTTTTGCTGCGTTTACGGCTGCTTCTATTGCAGGAGCTGATCCAATGCAAACAGGATGGTCAGCAATGCGATTGGGTATTTTAATATACATTGTTCCTTTCCTTTTTGTTTTTTCACCAGCACTTTTATCTTCAGGGCCATTAATAGAAATTATATTAGCCACAACCACTGCATTATTCGGTTGTTTCATGTTAAGCATTGGTTTGACAGGTTTTCTCTTTAAACAAATTAATATTATGAAGAGAATTTTAATGACTCTATCAGCAGTAGCACTGCTGATTCCAGCCTCAGGTAAATTTCATAATATTGGACTTTTAACGGATATTTTTGGGGCTATTATGGCTGGGATTCTTCTTTTTTTAGAATTTAAAAATAAAAAGGATATTTTTAAATAAAAATTGAAAATAAGGAGGGAGATTATGTCAGATATGAGGGGATGGATAGAGGAGCTTGAGGAGGCGGGTGAGTTAATAAGGATCAAGAGGCCTGTGGATATTAGGACTGAGATGGGGGCTTTGATATGGGAGTCTCGAGATAAGGCGCTTTTATTTGAGAATATAGTTGGGTATCCTGGTTGGAGGACTTTAGCTCAGGCTCCTGGGACGATGAGGCAGGTAGGACTTTGGTTTGGAGTTCCTGCTACGAAGGCGGTTGAGGAGTATTCGAGGCAGTTATTGGGTGGGCCGACGAGGTGTGAGGTTGTTGGGGGTGGACCTGTGAAGGAGGTGAAGTGGTTGGGGGAGGATGTGGATTTGTTAAGGATTCCTATTAATCAGTGTTGGGCGCAGGATGGGGGTGCGTATATTGGGGCTGGGCTTAATATTGTTAGGGATCCTGATAGTGGTGTAAGGAATATGGCATATCATAGGCATATGGTTATGGGTGGGAGGAGGGTTGGTTGTCAGATGCGTACGGAGACTCATCAGTGGAGGATTTATCAGAAGTATGAGAGTAGGGGTGAGGCGATGCCTGTAGCGATTGTGATTGGGCATGATCCTTCGTTGTATTTTACTGGATCGTGGTCTGGGGATATAGATGTGGATGAGTTGGAGTTAGCGGCTACATTGTATAGGAATAAGTATGGTAAGTGTTTGGAGCTTGTTAAGTGTGAGACGATAGATCTTGAGGTTCCTGCGGATGCTGAGATAGTGATAGAGGGGGAGATGCCTCCTGGTGTGAGGGAGATGGAGGGGCCGTTTGGGGAGTTTCAGGGTTATTTTACTGCTGCTATGGGTATGAATCCTGTTATTAATGTTAAGGCGATAACGATGAGGAGGGATGCGATATATAAGACGCTTCTTAATTTTCGGAGGGAGGGTGATTTGATGGTTCAGTTTAATATGTCTGCGAGGTGTTTGGGGAGGTTGAGGGAGTTGGCTGGTGGGTTGGATATACATACTGTTCATGTTTCGGGTGATTTGATAACGGTGATTATTCAGATGACGCAGCGTTTTAGGGGGGATGCGAAGTTTGCGTTGATTGGGGCTTTATCAGGTCCTTATCTTCATCATAAGATTGCGATTGCGGTGGATGAGGATGTGGATATTTATGATCCTGAGGATGTTTTATGGGCTATTTCTACGAGGGTTAATCCTCAGAGGGATGTTTTTATTATTCCTGATGTAAGGGGTCATACGTATGATCAGTCTTTGGTTGAGATTGGAGAGCCGGGTAGGGCTAATTGGCAGGCTATTGGTTCGAGGATGGGGATTGATGCTACCAAGCCTTCTTTGATGAATGATGCTGAGGAGAGGAAGAAATTTGAGAGGACAAGGCCTATTGGCTTTGGAAAAGTATTTCTAAAGGATTTCATAGAATAAAACGAAAAATAAT
>DTPJ01000139.1 GCA_011334435.1 Candidatus Poribacteria bacterium
TCTTGTAAGCGGAGAGGATACATCAAACATCACTTGTAGAAAAATAGCGGGACGTTCATATAAAATCATTGAAATGAGGACAACTACATAAAGCAGAAACAGACTTATAACAGCCTTAACACCACCTCGCCGGTATCCGCTGAAAGCAAAAAGAGACAAAACACCGATAACGATAATGTCAAGGATAATTAAAGAAGATATTACCGCAAGATTCATGTCTCACCTCGTTATAGGGGCATCATCCAGGAGGCCATCCGAAACTCCTACCCCCAAGCATATGAATATGGATATGTTGAATTTCCTGACCAGCAGATTTTCCATAGTTGATCACAAGTCTAAACCCATCTTCTATAATTTTCTCTTTTTCGGCAATTTTGCTTGCTACACTATACAAGTAGCCCATGACATCATAATCATCTTTTGTTATATCAGCAACAGTAGGTATATGTTTTCTTGGTATTATTATAATGTGAATCGGCGATTGAGGATTTATATCATGAAATGCAACAGCCAAATCATCTTGATATTCAATTTTAGCAGGAATCTCTCCTGAAGCAATCTTACAAAATAGACAATCGGACATCGTCTTCCTCCTTGTTTTTGTTCTTAGTCAGCAATTATTTAACACAATTTATGCTATTCCATATTTCTTGATTTTTCGGTGTAGCGTTCTTAATCCCATGCCTAATATTTCAGCTGCCTGAGTTTTATTGCCATTAGTCGCTATCATTGCTTTTTTAATTGCCTCTTTCTCAATATCATCTATTGACATGACAGCAAAACTGCTTGATTTTATTTCAGATGTTGTAATATTTTTTATATTTTCTGGCAAATCTTCAACGCCAAGCTTTGTTGATTGTGCCATTACTATCATGCTTTCAATACAATTTTTAAGTTCCCTTATATTGCCAGGCCAATCATAACTCATTAGCTTATTCAGGGCTTCACGATCTATTGATGTAACATTTTTGCCATTCTTACTGCTAAGTTCCTTAATGAAAGCATCTACTAAAAAAGGAATATCCTCTTTTCTTTCTCTCAAAGGTGGTAAGTTGATGGTGACAACTCTAAGACGATAGAACAGGTCTCTACGAAATTTGCCAGATTCCACTTCCTGCTCTAAATTTTTATTTGTAGCAGCGATTATTCTGACATCAATGGATACATTAGTTTCGCCACCAAGTCGCATAAATTGTTGGTTTTCAACAACTCTGAGAAACTTTGCCTGTATCTCTAAGCTCATCTCACTGACTTCGTCAAGTAATAACGTTCCTCCATTAGCAAGCTCAAATGCACCCTGCCTACGTTTAATAGCACCAGTAAAGGCGCCTTTTTCATGCCCAAACAACTCACTTTCTAATAGATCACTGCTTAAAGCGGCACAATTTATAGGGATAAATGGTTTATCCTTTCTAAGACTATTGCTATGTATAGCCCTAGCTATCAACTCTTTTCCTGTTCCTGTTTCGCCATAGATTAAGACATTCGCGTTAGTAGGGGAGATTAATCTAAGCTGGTTAAAGATGTCCTGCATCTTTTTTGATTTTCCGATGATATTTGAAAAACCATAGTTTTCATTGATCTGCTGTTGAAGAAATAAGTTTTGGCTAAGCAAAATCTCGTTTTGACTTTGTAGGATCGCGTTTTGTTGTTTTAGGCTTTGAATTTGATTTTCAATGGCATTCTTAACTTTGTTTCTTAATTCAGCTAAGTTCTTTACAGGCTTTGTTATATAATCCACAGCCCCTAATTTCATAGCCTCAACAGCATTATCAACAGAACCATAGGCAGTTATCAATATTACTTGTGTGAAAGGATCAATGTTCTTTACCGCTTTTAGGATCTCAATGCCGTCCATATCAGGCATCTTCCAATCAGTTAAAACAATGTCAAAACGTCTTTCCTGAAGCTCTTTTAGTGCAGATTTACCGCTTGTCTTGCTAACGACAAGGTATCCCTGCGATTCTAACGCATCTGACATCGCTTCCAATGTTGGTTTGTCATCATCAATTATTAATATGCTTTGCATATATCTTACCAGCTTTATTATTTTGTAGGATCGTTTAAATATATGGGAAGAACAACGGAAAAAGTAGAACCTTTTCCCTCTTGACTTTGGACCATAATCTCGCCATTATGTAAATCAATAATGCGTTTTGCAATAGATAGACCCAGCCCTGTTCCATTTTCTTTGGTAGAGTAAAAAAGGTCAAATAGCCGATCAATCCTTTCAGATGGTATTCCTTCGCCAGAATCAATAACATCAATCCTAATCTTAGAATCCGTTTTATATGCTTTTATAATTAAATCCCCGCCATTTGGCATGGATTGATAGGCATTTATCAAAATATTAAGCAGAGCTTGCTTTATCTGCTGGCTATCTAAATAAGTTTCAGGAAGGTTAGACTCTATATCTTTACTAATGTTTATATTTAACTGCTGAGCTTCTGGCTCAGTAAAATCCAAAAGTTCATTTAGCAATATAGATATATCATATTTTTCAAAATTAGGTTTTGGCAATCGTGCATATCGCAAGAAATCGTTTAAAATCTGCTCAAGCCTGAGTATCTCTTTATTCAAAACATTGAATCTTTTTTCCAATTTTTCATTAGATACGTTATTCTGTTGCCACTCTTCCTCTAATAACTGAAGGTTTATCTTCATAGTATTCAGAGGATTTTTTATTTCGTGAGCTAAAGCAGAAGCCCAAGCAGATATATCATTTTTTGCATCAAATTTATCTTTATGCTTTTCATCGCTTTTGCGAAATAATTTCATAAATTATAATTAAACTGTTTTGCTTTCAGTTTTCCTAAACCTTTTCGGTATAATACTGAAATGCCATGCACGGGCCACAGGAGAGGCGATGTATAATGTTGAATAGACTCCAGAAATAAAACCTACTAACAAAGCAAATGATAATGTATGCAATGTTCCTACTCTTGCTATTGCAAATATGGCTATTATTGTTAGTAAAGCTGTTCCCGTTGTTATGATAGTTCTGCCTAAGTTTTGATTTACACTGACATTCAATATTTCATCAAAACTTTTGCCCTTCATAAGTTTCATATTTTCTCTAACTCTATCAAAAATTACGATAGTATCGTTAATAGAAAATCCAATGATCGTTAAAAATGCAGCAACCGCTGATAGATCAATTGGTTCATTAAAAAGCGAAAAGAAGCCAAGCGTAACTGCGACATCATGGAACAACGCAACAATACCACCAAGCCCAAATCTGAACTCAAATCTTATCGCCATATAGATCAGAATTAAAGCTAATCCTAATGAAAGCGACTTTATTGCACCGACGATAAGGTCTCTACCAACACTAGGGCTAACTCTATCAACATTTATCGCCTTTTCATCAACTACCCATGAGTTGCTCTTTATTAAAGCCTCTTTCATTATATCGCTTACTTCTTTACCACCGATCAAACCGACTTCTGGCGATGATACAATAACTTCATCTTTGGTTTGTCCATGCTGAACTGATACATTTGGAACACCTGCGGATTCAATAGCAGAACGGATTTCATCAGTAGTAACCGCTCTATCAAATTTTGCTTGAAGGACCACACCACCTTGAAAATCTACTCCCCAAGTTGGACCGCCTTTCACTATAAGCGAAATTAATCCAGCTAAGATCACAACAGCAGAAATCGCATAAGCATAATAACGAACACCAATAAAGTCAATATTTGTTTCTTTAACAATTCGCACTTTACCGCCTCCATATAAAAAACGTTAAAACCAACGTAAAAATCCAACCATATACCGGTTATATGCTTAGCCTCTCAAGATGGCGTCTTCTATAATAAGTCCAATTATATATCTCCCTAGTTACAAAGACCGCAGTAAATAAGTTTGCAAGCAAACCAATTATCAGAGTCACAGCAAAACCCTTAATTGGTCCTGTTCCAAACTCATATAAGATCAAACCAGTTATAACTGTTGTAACATTTGAGTCAAGAATGGCTGAGAACGCTTTATGATAGCCTGTATCAATAGCGGAACGAACAGTTTTTCCCGTTCTTAGCTCTTCACGTATTCTTTCAAATATAAGCACGTTCGCATCAACAGACATACCAATTGTCAATATCAAACCTGCAATACCCGGCAAAGTTAATGTTGCGCCAAAACCAGCCAAAATTCCAAGAATAATCTGCACTTGAAATATTAAAGCGGCTACCGCTATCGCTCCTGACCATTTATAATAGAAAATCATGAACAAAACAACCAAACCCAATCCAATTGCAAAAGCTAATTGACCTCTGAAAATTGATTCTGCTCCCAAAGTAGGACCGACGATTCGCTCTTCTGCAACTCTCATTGGAGCAGGAAATGCTCCTGCTCTCAGTATTTTTGCTAAATAATCTGCCTCTTCGTCTGTAAATGAGCCAGTAATCCTCGCACTTGGCGATGAGATTTTTTCATTTATTCTTGGTGCTGATTGAATAACATCATCTAACAAGATCGCAGTCAATTCATTGACATGCGCCCCTGTAAATTCTGAGAATTTCCTTTGACCATCTGATGTTAAATACATTATTACTTCTGGCGAACCGTATTCTCCTCTGCTGACTTGTGCAGAATTGCTTTTTAGGTCAGACCCTTGCATAAACACCTCAGAGTCAAGGACATACCAATTTCTATCAGCGTCATATCTTAATTCTGATCCCGGAGGCAACTGATTCTGTGGCGGTTCAGGTGTCCCTGCCTGACCATGCCACGGACCACCAGAAACAGGATTTGTCTTTACCAACTTAAATTGCAATATTCCGGGGGATTTTATCGCTGCTAATGTCTGTGTCGGGTTCTGTTCTTCTGGAATCTCTACCAATATTCTTGGACGTCCACTAACGCGCCTAATTGTAGATTCCGCTACACCAAATTTATTTATTCTGTTCTCCAAAGTCTTCATAACAGTATCTATGTTTTCTTTGGCAAGTCTTTCTGCACTCTCCACACTTAATTTTATAGAAAAGACAACAATATTCTCTTTCGGTCTAAGGAGTGACATAACCTTTGGGCTATCAAAGTATTCTATCTTATCTAACGTCTCTTTGGCAGTTTTCAGGTATTCTTCTCTATCAACACCCTGAAACCTTTCTGGAATAGTAATTGTTATGAATAGCGGATTGCTACCACCAAATATAGTATCCACAATATCGTTTATATCCCTATCTGGAGAGACAGCTAAATTTAACTCGGGTTCTTCTTTTGAGACATCAGTAATGCTACTCTCACTAAAACCCATATTGATTAGTTTCTGCTTTACATTTAACATATTTTGAGCAGGATCAATGTTAGAACCTTCCTCAACAAAAGGTCTAATAACAATAGTTGTGTCACCAGATTTATCAACACCTTTATTTATAGACTTTGCGAAGACTTTCTCACGCTTTAAATTGCTTGTGATTATATCTTTAGCTTGCCCGCCAAGATATGCGTCAATAGCCTTCGGTATATCAAGTTCTAGGACAACGTGCATACCACCTTTAAGATCAAGACCTTGTTTAATAGGTTTATCTGGAAAAATTGGTCTTATAGATAAGGGAATCGCACCATAAAGTTTAAGCTCCGATAAGATATTTTCTAATTCAGCTTTGCTCTTCTGTTGATTAAATCTTAGTTTAATTTGATCGGGACCTTCCTCAAATCGGAAATCATTTATATTATATCCAAGTTTGGTTAGCCTTCTACTGAGCAAATCTTTTACTGCCTGTGACGCTTCATTAAAATTCATACCTTTTGGGAGATTACTGCTTGGAATGACAAGATTAATAAAATCCCCATCCTTATCACTTTGGACATCGGGGCGTGGAATTCTCCCCTGCATCCATATATCAAAGTAACCATATAAACTGCCATATAAGCTCGGTATTGATGGCAATAGATACAATCCAGTAAACAGGAATACCAGTATGATTAGGATAAGTTTCCATTTACTAATCTTATACATTCAGTTCTCCCTCTTAATGTTCAAAAAATATACAACCCTATTACAAAAACCCAAAAACAATCGGTTAATATTATAAATGTTGACTACTGATTTTGTCAACGACTAAATCTGCCTAACTAAATCTGACTAATCCTTGAACCGCTCTTTAATGGCTCTTGCGTGTATATACAGACCCTCAGATTCCGCAAGTGTGATGACCGTGTCCTTTAACTGGCTTAATCCTTTTTTTGTAAGATATTGAAAGGTTGGCTTTTTCATATAGTCATCAACAGACAGACCACTAAACATTTTGGCACATTGACCAGTAGGTAAGACATGATTTGTCCCTGACGCATAATCTCCAACAGGCACAGGGGCATAAGTTCCCATAAATATTGATCCTGCGTGCCTTATTTTAGGCAAGATAGCAAAAGGCTCTTCTGTGACAATCTGAAGATGCTCAGTTGCATATTCGTTTGTGAATTCAATAGCATTGTCAAGATTTTCGGCATACAAAACCGCAGAATGTCTGCTTAATGCGGATATTATTATATCTTTTCTCTCTATTTTATCCACTTCGCTATTGATTAGCTCACAGACTTTATCTGCTAATTGTTTAGAAGTGCAGACTAAAACGCCAGCAGCATCTTCATCATGTTCAACTTGTGATATTAAATCTATCGCTAAAAGGTATGGATCAGCAGTTTCATCTGCTAATATTAAGACCTCGCTTGGTCCCGCAGGCGAATCAATATCAACAACGCCAAATACAAGCATTTTTGCAGCAGTGACATATTTATTTCCCGGACCGACAATTTTGTCCACTTTCGGAACCATCTCCGTTCCATAAGCCATGCTCGCAATTGCCCAAGGACCGCCGATCTTAAATATATAATCAGCTCCGGCGATGTCTGCTGCCACAAGCGTTGACTCTGTGACAACCATACCTTGCTCTGGCGGAGTGCAGACAACAATTTTCTTGACTCCTGCAACCTTCGCTGGAATTATTGTCATCAAAACACTTGATGGATAGCTCGCTTTTCGTCCGGGAACATAAGCTCCTACCGCATCCATCGCCCTTGTCAACCTTCCAGCAATGACGCCATCTATTATCTCCATAGACCACATCTCACGTTCAAGCTGTGCCTTATGGAACTTCTCTATATTCTTTGCAGCATTCTTTAATTCTTTAATTACATTTGCATCAACCGCTTTATATGCCTTCTCAATCTCTTCTTTTGTGACAAGAATATCTTGTGCTGTAAGATTTTCCTTGAACTTTTTGTAATGCTCTACCGAGACAATGTCTCCCCGTTTTTGAATGTCCTGCACTATTTCCCCAACTTCAAGGTAAACAGAGGATATATCCTCCATTGATCTTCGCAATATTGATTCTTTGCGTTCTTTTGTCAAGGATTCCAATTGCTCTGATTTAAGAATGTTCATATACACCTCTTATTTGCTCTCAAATAATGAATCAACTTCACTTCTGCTTTTTTGTTTGCCTGATCCATAGACTTCTATTTCTGTAAGCCTTATAGTTCCTTCGCGAGTTCTGCCGTCTTCACTTCTTGTTATATCATTAGTCCCAAAGATAAGCACTCTAATTTTCTGTGTATTCACAGGCTCAAACCTAACGGTTATTACACCACTTTTATTGTCCCTTATAATACTGCCTTGATCACCCAAACTTTTGCCCGGTCTTTTCACATTTGCCCAAATAAGTTCATTAGTTGATGTTTTAAGCTGATATTGGACTAAGACATCACTTACTCCAAACTTAGCCGCAGGATATTTTTGAGAATCAACAGTATAAATCTTGACTTCATTTGCAGTTATCGGCTGAGAAAGCTCAATTTCCACCCAATTTCGCTCCATCTCATCTCTCTGATCTCTAACCGATCTAGTCACGCCAGATGCTAACATTGATGCTTGCCAGCCTTCGCCTTGATCCCAGTTATCAGCAGACGTAATACCATTTATAAGAGTTGATGCTGGGTGTTCAGGCTCTTCTGAAAACGCAGTGACGCGTCCACCATTTTTTGCTAATGCCCAATTCACACCAGAAATCTGCCCACCACCCATAGTGGCACATCCAATAAAAAAGGTTAGTGAAACTGTCAATGCAAGTATGATCACAAGCCATCTAACTTTCATCACAATACCTCCAAATAATTTAATTCATAATGGTAATTTGAAATAAATCTTTATCGTTTTGAATGCTATTAATTATATAAGAAAACTAATTTTAAGTCCACTGATAAATACAGATCAAAATCCTTCATCTAAATCAGAACCCTTGGCTTCCATCTCCCTTTGTTTTTTCAATGCCCGAAAATGAACATCCACGCTATTTATGCCTTCACTATCGGATATATTAAAAACATCTGTCTCTTCATTTAGACGTTTCTTTTTCAAAGTATTATCAATCAGAAATCCCTTTTTTGCCTTCGCAAAGATTGTCCCGCCGATACTCTTACTTATAGTCCCATAGGATTTTCCCGAAGATGATATGTTAAATACGCCGAATAGAGGCACAAGACTTGAAATTCTTTCACCTTGATCACCAACAGAAATGACATATTTTGTGGACCCAACCACGCTTATAATCCTATATATAAGATAGACAATGACGATCAAAACCAAAGCAAGAATAATGACAAGCACTAAGGGCCAATGTGGATAACTTACTGACAAAACCATCTTATATTCTATCGGGATCGTAGTTATATCTGCTGGCATATAGTTAATAAGCGAACCCATTCCATATATTCTTCTATAGTCTTTAATATCATCTGTATCATAGGTATTAAGGACTTCATCGGTAAATCTAAACCCCTCTCTTGGCACCTGAACTTCAAGGCGGACTATACCCTCAACTGTCCCGGGCTTTCCGCTAAATGCAGCACGAAGTATTGATACAGGGTCTAATTTCATCTTTACTTTATTAAGGTTAATAGTAACTTTATAGATAGTTTCAGTTGCCTTCCCCGGATTAACGTTGACCTTTTCAGGATAAATATCACACGCTACGTTAGTATCTTTAAATCCAATGCTTTTGAACTGATTATTTACGACATTAGCATTAACTTTTCCAGATACTATCAGATCATCAAATTTTGACAGCAATTTAACATAAAAAACTATCGGTATTTTTTTGCCCTCTTTGAACCCTTTCCCATAGAATATCCCTTTATCGGTTAATGTGACATTTGGCTTTTCGCTATTCGGAATTTGTCCCGCAGGTTGAATGTCAAATGTAGCTTTATCTAAAGGCTTTGCCAGAAGCAATTTTGATTCATAAGCTGTCAATGTGCTTGAAAAACGCTCTGCTAAACTGTCAAATTGCTTTTTTCTTACGTCTTCTTCGCTTTTAGCTTCCTTTTTCTTTATAGTGGCTTTATTCATCAAAATACCATATATCACAAGCCCTTTTTTCCCTGTATAATTTACGCTAAACTGCCGTCCTTCTTGATTTATATATACTTTTCCATCAAAATCAAGAAAGCATGGCATAATAAGGATTTTCTGAAAATCATCTTGTCGCAATATCTCGTAAAATTCCTTTGTATTAGCGTCCACATAAGGCGTTTCAGTCCTATCTTGGACATTATCAGTTATTAACCATATAGCATCAGGTCGTTCAGGCTTACCCAAAAATCCTTGAATAGCTAAATCTAATCTTGTATCTCTATTTATAGAAGCTAATGCATCTGCTTTGCTTACTTGCTGAGGTCCTTTATCACTAAACAGATATATATTTGCCCCACCTAATATCTTTTGTAGATTGATTACCAACATTTTTATAGCACCTGTGTTATAAAAGCCAGACATGCTTCCAGAACTATCAACTACAATTGCATGCTCCATTTCCGCGGAATAACAAGGAATGCCAATTACTACAATTAAAATAAGAATACATAATTTTTTCATAGTTCATAAGCCCTCATTATAATTTCGCTGTTTTCGTCAACAATTGTATAAAGGTTTCCATCACAATACATAGGTCTATAAACAAAATTGCCTAAACATGATCCAACTTGCTTATAATTATTGATCTCTATTATATGTAATACCTCTGTATTAGGATAACTCATAACAAATGCTATATAGTCTCCATAAGATATTGGCGGAAATTTATATGCTGGATAAAGGTCTAAAAGATCATCAGAAGACCATTCTATCTGTCCAAGAATGTTTGTTACTAAGACACCTTTGCTGTGAGCAATAATTACTTGATTTTCAGTTGCTTCAAAACAGACTTGCATCAATTGTGGATGTGGTAAACCAAAAACTTCTGGCATATCTTCATCAAGATTGATTCGGTATAATCTCTCCTCATTTGTCAAAGCGTAAATTCGGTTTCCACTACTTTTTGGCTCAGTTTCCGTTGAGAAGTCATATTTATTGTCATCGCTATATGTAATCTCTTTTTTTGAATGATCATAAATAAATAACCTATCTTTTGTATAAAAAAAGACCTTATCTTCCACCTTAACAGGCTGAGAAATTATGTCGTTTAGAGAGATTATATCTTTATGATCTCCATCAAGCGATATAAGCTTTATATGATTGATTGAGCTTTGTTTGACCACTAAGAAAAAATACCCATCAATATATAATGGCTGGGAATTTAATTCAATATCTCTTTCCCCTATATTCGTAATTAGCTCATAAGCAAAATCACGTATCAAATCTATCCTATATATTTCATTTGATGTCATAATAAAAAGGCTTTTTGACCGCCTATCACTAACTTCAATAGGAAGTGTTGATATTTCACCTGATATTTCAATATTAGCTTGAACTTCACCACTGCCACTTTTCAAAACTATGATCTTACCCGTTTTAAATATGAGAAATAAGTTTCCATAAGAAGAAAAGAATCTTGGCAGATCATCATAGGATATTCCGAGTTCAGATAAAGGGAGTTCAAACAATGCCTTTTCAAAAGTGAAAGATGATATTTTGAGATTTCTCGTATGACGGATTAAGGCAGATTTATATGAGATTTCCTTGCCACAAGTTCGGCAATAGAAAGCGGTTGTCCTATTAGCAGACCCACAAGAGCATAAAAAATTCGTTCTATGACAGCCATTCTTACAACTTGTGACTATTTTGTCATTACTGATCTCATTTCCGCAATAAGCACATTTTGGCATCTTATCCCTCAGTTATTAATTTTCAATAGAATCAATATATTCAATAAGTTTTTCTATGTCAATTTTTGGGCTTCTACTTCTGATTTTCTTATATTTCACTTTATATATATCTATTTTCCCTTTGTTAGAGCATACTGCGATGATTTTTCCATCGGGTGATATTCTGCCCATAACTATTTCTGACTTTCCTGACTTTAATATCCTCTGCTGCTTTGAACCATTACTTCTCATCGCCCATAATCCATCGCCTTTTTTATAGAATAATATTATTCTACCATCAGGAGAAAACGAAGGATACATACAATTATCTTTATCAGATGTTAGGATTTTGGGTATATAAGGGGAATCATAAATATCAATTATTTGTATATATGAAATGCCTTTTTTGCCTTTTGAATCAAAAACAAGTTTATCATCTGTTGGTGAGAATTCAGGATGCTGACCACTAATCCCTGTTGAATTCTGCTCAGACCCGTCATAATTCATTATCCATATCTCACTCTTGCCGTTTTTTTCCTTTTGAAATGCGATCTTCTTTCCATCATTTGAAAAAGAAGCCCATTCACCTTGTGCAAGTGCTTGAACCATTCCGTCCTGGGTTACTGAATAAATTCTAGGAGTATTATATTTTAACAAGGTAAAAACAAATATTTGACTCTCTGAAAGCGATAAAGATGGTTGAAGATATTCTGCTTTGCTAATTGGTTTTGTAAAAAATCGCCTGCCAGCAGGGGATAACTGTTTTATGGCAAGAACAACTCCACCTGATTCCATACTTTTACTATATGCTATCGTTTCATCATCAAGAAAAAAAGGCATCCCTAACACGACATTTTCAGCTACGGTAAGCCGAGATTCTAATATAATGCTGATTAATGGACTCTTCCATTCATAGTATATCCATATTACTATGCCAATTATGATTAAGAGAGATAAAGGCACAAGCCAGCTTTTTTTGCTTCTTTTTTTGTATGGTTGAATGATAATAAAATCATTTGCAAGTTCTACAATCCCTGCTGTGCTTGATTTTTCCTCATCAGACATATTAAAATCCCTAAGGTCGTTTTATCTCCCTTTTTATATCGTCAACTACTTTTTGAATAATATCCTCTTTAATTTCTTTCGCTAACTCATATATGGCATAGGTATATCCGCCGATTTCCTTAGCGGATTTTTTTATAAACTCCCTTCTTTCAGGGTCTTGTTCGTCTAATTTTTCATTTTCTTTTTTCTGCTTTCTTCGTAATCTCATCTATTAAACACCCGCCGACTCAAAAGCTTTAACCAAAGTTTCATAAGAAAGCGATGCGACAGAGATCGGATCATATCCCTCTTTTGTCCATACCATCGCACTAACTTCTATTGTTATAAAATCGTCCCA
>DTPJ01000739.1 GCA_011334435.1 Candidatus Poribacteria bacterium
ATTTTTCCCGTGGCTTTTGCAATAGCACATGCTACGGCGCTTGCGAGGGGGCAGCCTAGAAAATGGATGCTCTTCAGATCTTCTGCCGTATAGAGGTTTTTATATGTGGAATAAATCATTTTCAGGTAAACTTGACCGTTTTCTTGCTTCATTTCTATTTCTTTTGCTAGTTGGAGGTTTTCAGTGATTAATGGCGGAAAGATTTCGCATAATTCGCTAATTTCGCGGTGTCAATTCTCAATTCATTTTCAAATTGATTTAGCACCCCTATGCCTGGTGGAGCTACACATATTCCATTCAGATTTTCAAGCAAAAATTTGCTTTTGGCGAGTTCTTCTATGGAGTGCATGCAGCCTGTGTCAGCAGAAATTAAAACAACAGTTTCCTTATGCCCCCTTTAGGCATGGCGGTATGTAGCAGCTTTTTCCCTTAAATTTTAAGTCTTTGACTATTCTGTCGATTGTCATGTATGTTGAGGTTGCCGTGGATTCCAGTAAATTGCTTGGAACATATTTTATTGGTCTTATGAAGAAGAAGAAGAGGGCACCCCAAAAAGTTAGGCTTTAGCCTATGAAGGCTAGGATGTTAGAATTATTCAGTACTGAGAAGATAAGTGCCGATATGCCTGGAATCATGAATGCTAAACCTATTTTTGCGGAGGACATGCTCCTAGCCTTTTTAAGTTCTAGGCTTTCAGCTTCTGTCTGCAACTGCTTAATTGCATCAATTAGATACTGGTGGGGGGTTATTTCTGAGGATTTATCCATGGTTGTTGTTGCCTTTTATGCGAGTTTGAGGTTGGCGGTTGCTTTAGGGTTTTAGTTACGGGTGGTGCAAGTTTTATCGGCAGCCACACTGTGGATCGGCTTTTGGCTGAGGGGTTTGAGTTCTTTTGGATAATTTGCGTAGCGGAAGCTTGAAAAATGTGAGCCAGCATAAAAATTAATGGAGTTTTATGCGTGTGTAGATTCAACTCAAATTTTTCCCAACATATTCTTACAATTAATCTATTTTTATAAAGTAGTGTATTAATGTAGTTCAAAAAAAAATCAAGATTTATATAAAAGTATTAAACATATAAATTTGGTGTGTTAATAAGGTTGAGTTCAAGAAGTCAGAAAAGTTTTAGGAAGTGTTGCAAAAATAAAATATTCTTAGTATCATTTATTATGTTTGTCCTTGTTTTGGCGATGTTCTTTGCTAAAGTGACTACCGCACTATCTCAAGAATCTTCTTTTCGCTTACAAAACGTAGGGTTTGTGAGACAATACACTTACATTATGCGTGTATCAGGTTCAAACTATCAAATGATAGCTGGAAATACTGGGAACATACTCTTTCAAAGTGGAAGCTCTAGCAGAGTGTTCAATTACATTGTCGGAAACTGTTCAACAGGTGATAGCATTTACGTGGAACAGGGTTTTTACTATGTTGACTCTATGTGGAACATTAAAGTGAACAATCTTACCGTAATATTCCAAAGAGGAGCTATATTGCGAGCTGTTAATAATCTGAACAGCGTTTTGATCTTTGTCAACTATGTTAATGGAACCACTATTTCTGGTGTAGAAATCGATGGTAACGCTGTTAATCAGAATAGTGGTTTATGGGGGAATTACCCGTATCAAGCAAGTGGGATAGGAGTTACAGGTTTTGGTAATTTAATAATAGATTGTATTATTTACAATTGCCGCGTTTTCGGAGTTTTTGTTACTTCTTGGGGGGGCAACTGTGGGGTAGTTAATTGTACTGTTTACAATTGCGGTGCTAATGCTATCCAATTAAATGGAGTTGCTAATTATGCTATTGGCAACACTTGTTGGGGATGCAGCGATGTTGGAATTGCGGTTTTTGGTCCTCGGGCATTTATTGCAAATAATTATATATATGATATAAATGGCTCTACAGGTTTTGTTAATTCTCATGTTGGAATAACTGTTGAATCAAGCGGGTACGCAACAATCACCAATAACACAATCAAAAATTGCTATTATGGAATTGCAACTATGAACACGGTTCCGCCTAATTCTCATTCAAACTATATAGCGTATAATGAAATTTTAAACGTTAATCAGGGTACAGGAGTGTCGCTAGGAGACGATGGACACAATGTCGCGACACATAACTATATTAATGGCAGCTTTGCTAGAGGAATAGAAGTCAATTGTTATGGAAACATAGTTAGTTTTAACAGAATTATCGGGGTTACTACTGACCAAGGAGCAATCAGCCTAAATTCTGCCTCCAATAATTCTATTTCAAATAACACAATAACCTTAAGCACAAGCGGTTTCGGGATATGGCTTCTTATTAACAATAATCAAAATATTATCCAAGGTAATAATATTCAAGCAGAAATAGGCATAGTTATTCAAAACCCAAATTGCAACTATAATAAATTATGCGGAAATATACTTGTTAACTGTACTGTTCAAATCTCAGATTCTGGAACGGGAACAATTATAAATCCCGACACATCTGCATATTACTCACTTGTATTCTGTAATACTTACGACGGCTCTGGTGAAGGCGTGTATGTTTACGCAAATAATACTAGCTGCACCATTACATTGAATGAGGGCAGCATATTAAACGTAAATGGTGTGAATGTATATTTGGAGGACAATCAATATATTTTAGATATGATGAAGGATTATTTTGTTTACGTCACTCGTGGTTTTGCTATAATTTCCTAATGAATTTTAGAGTTAAAGTTGTACGATTTTTCCACTAATTAGCAATATTTATTTCTTACCAAACATTAATTGATTATAATGGCACATACCACACTGCGCTGTTACCATTTGAATACAGAAGATTTTCTTCATCTAAAAGGGAAGAAATCTCTGATGCGCCGAAGAATCCTGTGGAATTATCTATTGCACCATCCATCATATTCAAACTTCCCAAGTAAATGAAGCTACCTTGTGACGGTACCATTGTGACTGTTATAGGGGATAGTAGCAAATCTGGAACTAAACCATAACTAAGAAGCACGTGAGAAGCACACGTGAAACTAGCGAACACCCTTACATTTTTATCTTTATAATTTTTTAACCAAGTTGCACTGAATACATCCTGTTCCGGAATGTAAACACTGTAAAGCAAGCTAATTTTTACTAGAACATTATTTGTGGCTCTCATCCTGTCAAAATCAGTGTTGTAAGAGTGAATGGCTCCATTAGTCACCCGGTTTACAATGCCCACTTCCGAAAAAAAGAATGCACATGTAAAGATCGCTATAGATAAGAGTACCCATTCTCCATTCCTTTTCTCTGATGTAAAATGACATTTTACGGATTTTTTAATTTTCATGCATACTTTTTCTGTTTTTGTTAAAAGTATCTGGCCCCCAAGAACGAAATAGGGCGAAAGGATCAAAGAAGTTACGCCATAGAATCTAGTGAAATTGAAGGTGGACGCGATGTGTGGAGCAATAAGTGAAACAAATAATATAGCCGCACTTGAAATCGATATTACTCTGTACTTTTCGGAAATAACTATACCCTTTGGCGCTATCGATATCGCCATAATACCTATAGTTAACAAAAGATTTGTGGTGCCCAAAATTATTAAATTGATCCAACTGGCCAAAGTAAAAACTTGTGGAATAGCGTACATAGTAAATACAGTCCCTCCTGAAGGAGGCCGACCCTTAAAAAGATCTATTAAAGCTTGTTTAAGGGTATTGGACATTGTTATTAGCGGGGCGCTAGGTCCTATGGCTGACCATGAAAGGGTAATGACAAAAATAATCAATGCTGTTTCACTATTCAATGTGTTATCAAATTTAGGCTTTACTCTCGAAATTATGAAAACAATAGTCAAAAGAAATAGATAGATAAAAGAAAGAGAATAATGCGAAACAGTCAAGGCCGCCCCGAAAATAATCAAAAGCCACCTTCTTTTTTCCAAGGGTATGGTATTATTTATCAAAATGAAGATAGAAAGGGCTAAAAATAATTCGCCGACAATTTGCCTGTTAAGTCCTAAGGGCTCGGGTCCACTAAAAGCAACATAATTAAAAATAAAGAAAAACGATGAGAGGAGCCCTACCAATTTTCCAAACTGTTCTTCGTAAATACGGTATATTACTAGTGGCACGAAAGAAAATATGAAAGGATAGAGAATCTTGAACACTATTTCATTCTGGGCACCCATTAAAACGGAATATAATGCAGGAAGCAAGGTGATAGATAACATTGAGTTATAAGATAGAGTTCTAATAGAGTTTAGGTTAACATCAAGAAACGTCCAGTGCCCATTTATCTTGTTGACCCATGTGAATATATAATATTCAACATTGGAATCCCATCCTATTATGTATTTTGAAGTTAACAGAACTTGACAAATAAGAGCAATAGAAATTGAGAAAAGTAAATATGGGAAAAACCTTTCTTGGACCAGCCTTCTGGATATAACGCTCGTTATACATAAAACAGCGATTACTAGGTCTACAGTAAAAATAACGAAGAAAATTGAATACAAAACGCCTAAGGAGTTGAGAAGAAGAAGAAGAATTAGTAATAAGAGAAAAAAATCTTTTGGTTTAGCTTCAAAACTTGCTTTCAACTTCAAATTTTCCGGAAAATCACGTATGCAACTAATAAAAAATAAAACCAGCATAAAAAAAGATACAACTGTTGTTAGTGGAACAACCGCCAGACAATGAGAAAAGCCGAGAACTAATAAAAACTCGTTAACTAAAAGAGTTGAAAACATTAAAAAAGTTATACTTAGACTTAATGAGAAGAGAATATTATCAATGAAACTAAGCTCTTCCAGTTTGAACAGTCTGAGAACGATAAATCCAGGCATAAACGATAGAAAGATAAAAACAACAATTGCTCTGAAAAAGGGAATATCTAACAAAATAGCTATATTCGCAATTAAAATTGTTAACGGCACGATCACTATTAAATTTGTTATATACTTCAACCTTAAGGCCCGCATATTTGACCCCTCAAATTTGGTTCTTTAATAGGTAATTTCATTTGTTTGGCGAACCGACTAACTCAGTTGTTCTTAAAATTTTCGACTAATAACAAGTTACTACCATAATTAGCAAAAATTTCAGCAAGTTTTCCTATTATTTTTAACGCCCACAAGCTACCAAACTTAGTATTATCAAAGTAGGGCGGTCAAGCGCAAATTTCAATTGTAAACACTTTGTGGTAACGACCAATTCTGATTTTAAATACCGTTGACATGACCATAAGCATTTAAATGAGAACGAATAAACCCTACATACCTGGATAGTGTGGCAACAAAGTGAAGAATAACAAAAAAAAGTCCTTTCTTCTTTTTAGTTGTGCGCCATATTAAATATGATCCCCTCAGTCCAAGTAACAAGGTAATAGGAGGAAAGTATTCATTTAACAGCCATTGCTCTTTATACTTGTGATAAAGGAAGTGGTTTCCGTAACCGTACCAAAAATGTTTTTTAAATAAAGCCTTCAATGTCGCAGGTTGATATTTTGGGTAGAATCTTGCTGTACTGATAATTGCCAATTCCCATCCCGATCTTATTAATCTTCGTGAAACATCTAGGTCTTCCCCAGCCCCTTTTATTCGAACATCAAACCCACCTACATTTTTCAAAGCTTTAAGGCGAAAAATAGAACCTCCGGCACCAATTCTTTTAGGTTTCCGTAAGTTAGGATTAACTATTACACCATAATCAATTATGCCAATTATGGTCTTACGCCTTATAGGAACCAAAGCGCCTTGGGCTGCACCCACAGTGGGGTTTCTCTCCATAAACTCGACGGCATTTCTTATGAAATCTTTCGAGAGTACAAGATCATCGTCCACCCACACTAAGTAATCACCTTCGGCATTGTTTATCACGATTTGTCTAGCAGCTCCAAGCCCTTTGCCACCGGTAGAGGCAACAAAAGTCTTAATATTTATTTGTTTAGCAAATTTTGTTACGAGGGATAAAGTCTCATCGCTACTTCCATCATCAACTATTACTAGTTTTAATAATTCACGAGGATAATCTTGAATAGAAATACTGCGAAAAGCTGTCCTCACCACTTTTGCGGCATCCTTTACACACAATCCAATAGTTACTTTTACACTCACCCAACCACACTCAGGGTATTGTTTTGGAAAAAATGATACTTAAGAGAATAGACAAACATGGAACCAATATTTCTCAGGTTATAACTGGCAAATAATTTGATTGCGTGGAAGATTATGTAAAGATAAGCTTTGTAAGTAGACTACTTAATTCGTTTTGCTTAGCATGAATAGAAGTAAGTAAAGCTCCATTGGATAGTACACATCGCAGATTCTCATTGGAGAGTACGGCTATTATTGCATTTGCAAGGTCTTGAACGTTTCTTGGCTGAACCAACAAACCGTTGTAGTTATTCACTATTACGTCAGATATTCCGCCCATTCTAGAACCTATAACAGGTACTCCACAAGCCATGGCTTCTAATATCACTAATCCCAGTCCTTCGGAGATTGATGGAAGTACAAACACATCTGCTGCAGACATGTATTTTGGAATCTCTTCATATGATGAGAATTCCTCAATAATTTTGAAATATCTCTGTAGGTTGTGATCGTTAATAAGCTTTAACAATTTTCTACGATAATTTGGAATTGAGGAATATGCCTTAATAACAAATTTGATATTCGGAAATTTCTGCACTAATATTAAAGCTGCCTCAATAAGATATTCTAATCCCTTTTGTGGACTGATTCGGCAAACAGTTAATACTATAGGACCATTTGGGTTAAGTTTTTTCTTAAGATCCTTTGAAACATAAGGATTGAATATTTCGGAAACCTTGTATCGGTATACAATTACTTTTTTTGGGCTTATCGCAAAATCCTCAATAAGTTCCTTTCTAACGCTCTCACTAATTGCCAAAATTGTATTAGATGCATGAAATGCCACTCTTAACAGAGATTTGTAGATCTTTTTTAATGGCTTAGGTATGAACGAAAGTTCATACCAAATCTCACTGCCAATGAGTGAAATCAGCTTGGCACGAAGTACTCTGCTAGCAAACGCCGTGGGTATTAAGTCACGCACACACATGTCAAGAATTATTGAAGGTCTCATAAATATTGGTAACAGCAGCTTTACAAACAAATATAAAAGATAAGAAAATTTGTTACCATCCGAATAACCAAGATTGTAAATTTGTGTATTCCCAATTCGAAAGTGTTCATAACGTCGTCCTTGACCGATAAGGATAAAATCATGGCTAGCATTCAGAGAGATTAGATTGCGTATTGTGGCATATTCTGGATGATTCGATTTGAAAAATCTCTCATAATTCCAAAAAGAATATTTAATAATCATTATCCTCAAAACGGAATCAACCACCCTTTATTACAAAAATAGTGTATAAAATATTTCTTTTGAGGTTTAGATTGCTTCTTTGTTCTATTATTTAGTTAGACCCAACTATTTTCGATTGTTAAAGATATAACTAGCAGCGATTGAAAAAATAATTACCATTTTTGTGGGCATATTAAAACTTACGTGTTATGTAACTGATAAAGATAATTATGGAAATTTTCTGCAATCTTTTCCCATGTGTAATTTTGAAGAATTATGTTTCTACCAACTTTTCCCCAGTCGTTAAGTTTTTCTTTATTTTTTGCCGCAAACTCTATAGCTTTTGCAATTGCCTCGGGATTTGCAGATGCTATATAAATAGCGCATTTTTGATTACTCATAATCCTTCTATGCAATGGAAGATCAGTTGCTAAGACAGGTTTTTCCATTGAAAGGTACTCCAAAACATTAAGAGGAGATTGAAACCACCAGTAAGGATAGTTTGGAGTAGGACTGATGCCCACATCACACATGCTAATAAATCTTGGAACATCCTTGTAATCGACTGGATCATGAACAAACACAATATTCTGAATATTTTCTTTCTTGATTAATAATTTAAGATGTTTTGCAAGTGGCCCTGAGCCTAGAATAAAAAAGACAACATCGGAACGTCGCTTAGCTACTATTTTCATGGCTTCGATGACCTGATTTATACCCCGAGTCGAAACAAGATATCCGTGGTAAAAAACAACGAATTTCCCTGAAAGCCCAAGTTTTGCTTTAAGTTCATTACCTTGAGTGCGCCAATCCTCTGGGTTAAACAATGCTATATTAACCCCGTTTTCCCATACCCCTACTCGGTTTGGGTCAATTGAAAAGTTCGAACATAATCTTTTTTTCTCCATCGGAGTAACTATGGTGATACCCGAAAATATTTTCTTTGCAATAAGAACTGAAATAAAAAAGAAAAATTTATGTAACGCGCCATAAAAACCCTGAACTTCAACAGGGATACTTCTGATGTCCAATATGAACTTCGTCTTTTTAAATTTGGATATTATAATGCTGGGCAAAACACTAATACTTAACATGCCCTTTTCAACAATCACAAAATCAGGGTTAAACCTTAAAATAATTATAGGAACCAAAAATATCGTCACAAACGAATAGATTACAGGTGCGATAATAGGAGAGTACCTTATCGGAACCTGAAGAATTTTAGTGTAAGCAAATGAACTCTTAGAAGTTTTTTCTTCGAGTTTGAATACCGCCTTTGATTTCATACCAAGCAGAAAAACATGATAACCTTTATTTGCCAAGCTTCGTATTAATTCTAATTGAGCAGTTCTATGAAGAGAGACATCAAAAATTAATGGACTAACCCATAAAATATTTCTTTCGGCATTTTTCATAGCATAAACCACAGTCAAATTATCTTATGCATTACAGAATTGTCTGATATATTAATGATTCTTCCTTAAACAATATATGACTACAAACTCTACAAAGATAAAAACTATTTAGAGGATAATAATTCATTGTAAACTCCTATTATTTTGGGAATAATGATGCTTTTAGAATAGAGTTGAGCCTTCACTTTATTGTTTTTTCTTAAATTTGTGCGAAGCGATTCATTTGATATAATCTTAAGCACCGCTTCTGAAATTGCTACATGATTCCTTGGAGGGACCAAGAGACCATTTATGTTATTTTCGATTATTTCAGGTGATCCGCCGACATTCGTGCAAATGATAGGTAAACCTGCAGCAAGTGCATCGAGTAAGGAGATGCTAAAATTCTCGTAAATGCTGGTGGAAATATACAAATCTGAAGCGGATAACAGCAAGTCCAAATAACGGTTTGTTACACGTCCAGCAAAAAAAACATTAGTTAAACGAGTTTTGTTAGTCATATTGATCAAGAAACTCTTTAGGGGACCATCGCCTACTATTATTAACTTGGCACGCGGGCATTCGCGAATGACGTTTGAAAACGCTTGAATTAAATATTCTAATCCTTTTTCTACATCTAACCGCCCAACACATAAAATCACAAAATCCTTTGCATTCAAAAAAAGTTCCTTTCTTGCTACTTCCCTTGGGGGTAACCTTGCAAACTTTTCAATATTAATAGGATTCGGTATTACAATAGAACGAAGACCAATTTTCTTTTCGATCAGCTCAGCGTAATATTTACTAGGACTAATAACTTTATCAGCATATTTTATTCCGAAAGCAAAGGACAAGTATTGATGAGCACGAAAAATATTTGAATGCCACAGTTTGGTGGCTAGTTCAGGAGGATAATCTAAAGGACACCAGTGTAAAGTGACTACCACTGGAATTTTATCTATTTTTTTGAAGAACCAAGAGGATGGCACAAAATTCATATAATGAAAATGTAGTAAGTCGATATTTTTTTTCATCGCAAAGCTATGTATCCGCAAAGTGTGGTAAAAAACTTCAGAATCATAGAAAAAGTCTTCAACAAAAGGTTTACGAGATAACTTGAATATCGTTTTAAAGAAGTTCGAGCTATACGGAGAATTAGGATGATGAATAAACGCGTTAAAATGGCAAACCTCATGACCTGATTTAATCAATTCTGATGAAAGCATAGCCAAATGTGATTCTCCACCACCCCATACAGATTTAAAAAGGCCACACAAGCCAATTCGCATCAGTATATTCCTCAGATTTTTTATTTACTCGTTTACTTCTACAATTAGCGAAGTTCACATAATAATCTTATTCCGTATGCATCAACCAGTTATAAACCAAGACAGTGTCACGAGCTACGCTTCTCCAGTCAAATTTTTCGGCAAAACGTCTTGCAGATATTGATAATTCTCTTAACATTGTAGCATTGCGTATAAGTGTTTCTAAATGTTTGCTTAGAGAAACATAGTCCCCGACAGGAAAAAGCAAACCATCAATTCCATCACACATAAGACTAGGTATTCCCTCAATTTTTGAGCATACAACTGCATCACCAAAAGACATAGCTTCTAATAAGGCTATTGGACCCGCTTCATATTCTGAAGTCAGCACAAATATATCTGCGGCTTTATAATGTAACTCTAACTCGTTTCTTGGTAACCAGCCAGTGAATTTCACTATACCACTTAATCCAAATGCTTTTGACATATTAACTAATAGCGGTTTTATAGGACCATCACCACATATTACGACTTGATAGCCTTGAACCCCGCGCCTCTGTAAAATTAGAATTGCCTTTAATAAGGTATCAATCCTTTTTCGCGGAATATGTTGGGAGGCCGTTAAAATAAGCAATTTCCCCGTAGGCAAATTCAATTTTTTCTTAGCTTCTTTTTTATCAGTAGGTGTTACCATAACAGGGAGGTTTACTCCACTCCGAATGATTCTAACTTTTTCCGGGGGGGTTTTATAAAATTTGACTAATTCTCTTGCAATTTGCCTAGAAGGCGTTATTACCCTCGCACTTGAAAAAAGACATATTAACTCAAGTAGAAAACCTAAAAAAAAATAGAATCCGATTCGCTTTAAACTAGCAAAGTTTTTTTCGTTCCGCAATAATGTCTTGATGTCACCATAACTAGTGTCATGAAAAGTTGTCACTTTTTTGTCATGGATAACAAATGCGCCTACATAGGGTTCTTCCACATGGACTATGTCAAATTTCTCAGTTTTAAGTAGACGCTTAGCAAACCTACTAAATTTAATAATATCTAGGGGTATTAACAAATCCGCACTTAATTGACGATTAGATCTGCTAATTATTGAGCTGGATGGTGGTAAAAAAATAACGTCAGAATTTGAGTATTTTGGATTACCAAAGGACACCACTTTACAAGATAATCCAATTTCTTTCAAATTTTTCACTAAGTTAAAAGTGTGGACTGCTATGCCACCGACCTCAAATGGTGGATATTCACGTGTTAAAAAGAGAACTTTTATGTAAAATCCCCCTAGAGTTTAGAAAATCCATTTCAGTTAAATAAAACAATTGTATACTTAGATAGACAAACGAATTAGCCCTATTCTAAATAGCTTAACCATTTTAATATTTTAGCGCTTATTTTCTTCCTTAAGTAATATAATAACAGCAAAAATAATGTTGATTTTTCGTGTTTTGCAACGACCTTGCTTATACTTGTTTCTACAAAATACTTCATCAGGATACTTCCAAATATACGCATAGAAAACAAGCATAAAATTAAGGCAATAAAGTTCATTTGTTATTGTGCAGAGTTGCAGAGATGGCAGAATTAAATTTCAACTAAAATCTTGCACAAACAGAACGAACACTATCGACTACATACCTTGTATCTTCACCAGACATGGCACAATGTAATGGCAAAGTGATGGTATTAGAAAGCACTTTTTCAGATATTATAAGGTCTTTAGCATTGCGTGTTATATATAAATTTTTGTATGCAGGTTGAAGATGGCAAGGAGGATAGAAAACATTTCCAGTTTCAACTCCAAATTCTTTCTCTAAAAGCTGTGTAAATTTCGCTTTGTCGATGACCTCGCTGAGTATTAACGGGTACTTATAGTAGCTACTTCTATTACCAGATAGACACTTGACGATCTTGACAGACTTAAGCTTATCAAAAGCATCATTGTATAAGTCTGCAATCTTGTTTCTCTTTGTAATGAACTCCTCAATTCGCTTTAACTGATAAATTCCTAAAATTGCTGAAATTTCTGGCAGCATCATATGTCTGCCCAGTTTAACAAACTCTGTTTTTCCAAGACCAGCTCCATAATATCTGATTCTTTTTGCTTCTTCAGCGAGTTCCGTGTCATTCGTGATAAGCATGCCGCCTTCCCCAGTAGTTAGAACTTTTGTTGGGGTAAAAGCAAATACAGCGGCATCACCAAATGTTCCAACTTTCTGACCGCCAATAGTAGCACCTACTGCATGTGTTGCATCCTCAATCAAAAAAAGACCATGTTTTTCGCAAATTCCCATTATTTCTCTCAGATCAGGATTTGGAAAACCAGCAATATGAGTAACTATTACGCCGCAGGTATTTTCTGAAATATTGCGCTTAAGGCTGTTAGGGTCCATGGAAAGCGTTTCTTTTCGAATGCCCGCAAAAACCACCTTGCCTCCAGCATATACAACGCTATTGGGAATTGAAATGAAACTGTTTGTACAAACTATAACTTCCC
>DTPJ01000526.1 GCA_011334435.1 Candidatus Poribacteria bacterium
AACGGGGAGTGGGGGAACCTTCGTTAATGTAACGACAAATGGAAATCACATTATGTTCAGAGCAATGCCAGCACTTGCCAACAGAAGTCTTACAGCGGAGGAAGCGCTCTTCTATGCGCTCGTGCAGAATAGATTAGGCTGCGAAATCTCGTTACTCGTGCGAAATGGCAATGCGATATACGATATCATGGAGTATCATCATCAGTTCCGCGTCAAGGTAATGAGTGCGATCAAGAATCGAATTGCGCTCGAGGTGTCTTCGGAGAATCATGAAGGAAAGCTCGTGCTAGTCAATGTCGATAAGAACACCCTCCAAATGAAAAATGCCAATCTCGTTGTGAAGATTGATGGAAAAATTATTAAGGAGACGACAAAGCCGCTGGAGGTTCTCTTTGCATTTGGCTCAGGAGAAAGTGATGCGGTGTATACAGTGTTGCATAACGACGAGATTTCTCAGATCCTCATTTACGTGCCGAGCTTTTCAAACCACGCAATCGAAATTGAAAGCGTTTCATTCCTCGCAAATATCTTTTCTCCATTTGGAATTGCAGCGGTTCTCTCTGCATTTGCAATCGTTTGTGCTTCGGCGGTCGTGCTCGTTAAGAAAAAATTATAGACAACAAACTCAAAAAGGGAATTAGTAATGAAATCTTTTTCATCCGGTTTGCAGGACCACATCATATGACTCATATCTTCAATTTCGACCAGCCTTAATTAGGAAGAATCAATCCAGATACAGTTATTAACTGTGCAGCAAACAATATAATGAAGATTTGAGCATGAATTTTGGAATATTAAGAAAAAAGTGAGGTGAAAGTCGTTTTACTTACGCTCAAAGAAAGGATACATTGGAAATGAACGGGGACTTCTTCAAGATTGGTTGATATTACCTGGGGCGGGAAATTGTTTATCGTCTAATTTGCTTCAATCGGGAAATCCTGGTACAAATTTCCTCTGGGTCCAGTTTGATGCTGTAAAAAGAGATATCAGAGAAAACGTAATATAGGAAAAGATTCAATGAATTTGGATGCGAAGGACTGAGGTAGGTTTTGGATTAAAGATGAGTTGATCTACAATATTTGAAATAATCATCAACTAATGCGGCTAGAGACATGATTGCAGAGTTCTTGCTGGTGGTAATCGGGACGATTCTCATCTATTTCCTTCTAGAATCTGGCTGATCCTGTTTGCTGCTAGAACAGGAGATGTTTCGGATAAATCTCCAGCAAAATAGTTACTTTAGAATCATTGAACAGATTGAGATTTCATTGCTACCATCTCTAATACTAATTCCCCTAACAACCTTTCTTTTGAATTTGGTCATTTATGTCGGGTTCTGTCGATTCTTAATTCCCACACAATATCGCTATTATCCATTGGCATCAGAATAGTTCAAAAAAAGAGAAGATAAAATATTTAATATACTTCAGATGCTATAGAATAATTTCGTAGAAGCCGATACTTATAATCAGCTGATACATTCATTAAGGGGAATTCCGCATTTTCAAACAAAAAAAAGTCAAAAAATAATAGTTGGCGCAGTTAAAGAGCCAACCTAAGTGTATTATCCAATGAAAAATTGATCGTATAGGCACTGGATATGCGATCGAACATTCAATCCCTCTAATTGAAATATGAGTGTCTTCTAAGAGACTTGATGACCGTAGGATTAAACGACATAATGCGGAAAACATAAATCCTTCGGGATAAATGTCAACTTTATATAATATTTGGTTACATTTATATAAATATTTGGGACCAGAAAAAGAATTCAATGGCGCTTCAACGCAATTATGCTTGTGATGCTTCAATCTATTAAATAAATCAACAAGGAAGGCAGAGAAAGTCTTGTGCTATTTGAAACCAAGGTTGAAGAATCTTAAATCGAAAAATTGTCAATCCGAACGCGGGGGAATCCCTGATAGTTGTTCAAAAGAGATTCATAACACGTTTACATTCATTCTAATTTTAGTTTAGATAAAAAACTTTTAGCTGGTATTTCAGTATGCTCTAATAGATATCTGAATTAAATATATAAATAATTATAAAAAATTTTCTCATCCAATATTAGCCGAAGACTCTTATGAATTTTCATGTTTGTTCAACAAAAATCCCATTCGATTTTTTAAACAATCCTCCATAGGAGAAAAAATAAAATAAAGCATAAAAGGTAAATGTCTAAGAATTATGAATATTATTGATTTAGCAAAACTAATTTCAGCAATTATTTTCGTTTTGATCCTACCTGGTTTGATATGGAGTTTTATTTTCTTTCCATCAAATACTGTGCTTCGGGAACACTTCGGAACGGTTTGGGTCAATCTATTGGAACGAGTAGTACTAAGCATCGCATTGTCATTTGCAATAATCTCATTTTTGCTTGTCATGATCAATTATTTTTTCAATTTAGATATCTCGCCTTTAGCAGTTTTAATCATTGTCTTATTCATATCTGCGCTTGGAATTTTTGTGAATATTCTTATGAGGACTGAAATGCTGAAATGGTTTTCAGTGCAAGTAATAAAAATAAAAGAATTAAAGTACCGATTTTGCGATTATCTAAGACGCCGTTATAAATGAGTTTTACGTTATGTAAACATTCATTAAAAGTAAGATATTACCAGTTAATATTTGTAATATTTAATTTATATATTGATCTAATTTCGTAAACTCCCGAATATTCCTCCACAAACCATTTTGATTCGAGATAATCACTAAGTGGGATTTTCTTTTTGGTGTAAACCAGAGGTGCTTCAAGTTCCCATGAACCCCATAGGACGTAAATTTCCTTAAACCGATAATCAGGATAAGTTTTGAAAAATTCCTCAACATAAGTTAAATTAGACGGGGCGTTTACAATAAACTCTTCGGTTACGAATATGGGTGGGGCATCTTTTTTTGCCAAATAATAATCATACATTGCAACGGTATAACCAAGTTGGATTAAGTCGGCAGATAAGTAATCTGGAGCAAATAATACTGATCCATTCCTGTCAATAAATTCCTCAATCCAATAAACTCCTTCTAGATTCTTGGTTATATACGGTTTTACATTTGATTGATATTTTATTGCTGTGTTGAAAAATGGAATAACCAACAGCGCAAGTATGAATGCTACTAGAATTATGGAGTATATACGTTTATTCCGTTTAATTACGAATAACCATCTTGCAAGATAGAATACACCGATTCCGCAAAAACAGCAAATAAAAATATCCAAATTAAATACATATCTATTACTAAACACCAAGCAGAGCATCATATACACAATTGTCACTAAAGTGATACACACCAGGAACGAGCCAGGCGATCGATGTCGAAAAACAAAAAGCATTCCTATTAATGAAAATGCAACGAGCACTGGTGAAAACGATGCGTACGTAAGCAAAATATGCCCATCTCTCATTAGCAATGGTTTGGCCCCACCACCATGCGTAACTTGATCACTCATAACTGCAATAAGATCACTTTTTGAATTATTGATCACATCAGTTATTAGGTCTATTTGTTGTTCATACACGGGGAACCAGAATATAGCAGAGAGGATGAGTGATGATATAAGAATCAAAATGGATTTCTTAACAATAATTGTCCTCCGTCGCATAGTGTTAATGATGATATAGACCAAAATTGATAAAATGAACAACGCAAAGATTGGTCGGTGAAATACATATAATGATCCACCAAGTAAGGAAACATAAATAATTCCTCTGTTAGAATTATTTTTCAAAGTAATTTCAAAACCCAAAATCGCCACGATTAATATAAAAGAGGCAACTATTTGACGATAGTATGACTCATTGATCGCATTGTATTGGACATATGATAATGCAATCAATGAACTCGATAAGACACCAACAAATCTATTACTGGACACGTGTCTTGTCAGTGCAAAGACAGCCAAAGGAATGAGTATTCCAAAGAGAATTGGCAATACGAATCTAAAAAAATCTCTTAAATTATAATAATTTGATATTTTCAATATCAGCGCAAAGATACCGAAAAAACCCGGTTCAATATAAAAGGATTCATAATCCCAAACATAAGGAAAGAAAGGAATTCTATCCCAATTGTTCGATTCTGCAAATCTTCGCAAGAATGCTTGGTAGAATCCCGTATCAAAGCCAACCTCAAAAAAATAATTATTTGTTAAATATGGCAGTATCCTAATTATAACTGAGAGGATCAATAAAATTAAAACTAAAAGAGGCAATCCAATGGTTTCTAACTTTTTTATTAGATCAACATTATCATTTTCCATTTCAAGATACGAATTCACTTAATTCTATATAAGAATTTGATATCAAAAATAGTTTAGATTCAGTTTAAAATTGATTAATATATCGATCTGATTCTTATTGTTTGTTAAGTTTTTTATAAGAATGCATTGTTTAGGAGACATTGCGACTTAAAACCTCAATTGCAAAGGGGAGTTATTATTTGACGAGGGGGATCATTCCTCAGCGTTACCCACAGTTGCTACTCGTGTTAAGAAGACCCACGGGCGTTAGGGGTGGGATAGAAAGATTGTTCAATGATTTGGGACGTAGTCTCGAGAAGAATTGTCATATTGATTATGTGAGACCTTTGAAAAATTATCCAAGAAAAATTGGATTATTATCCTCTCTATTGCGTTCCATATTGTCGTTATTGTGGAAAAAGTACGATCTCGTGATTGGTCAGGATCTTTCGTTGTCAATATTAGGCCCATTCTGCAGAATGTTCGGAATACGCCTTATCATATTTGCACACGGTCTCGATGTCGTTTATCCAAGTTCTGTATATAGGAGGTATGTACTTTTTTTTTCCAAATACGCATCAAAGATAATTTGTGTTAGTAAATCGACTTTCGATGAATGCTCTTCACTCGGAATTCCTCATGATAAATTACTTGTCGTCAATAATGGTGTGGATTTTGAACGATGGGAAAACCTTGATAAGAATGAAACCGATTTAAAAAACTTAAACAAAGTATTACAAAACAGACAATACATTCTATCCGTTGGGCGATTAATCGAAAGAAAAGGCTTTCACTGGTTTATAATGAATGCAATGCCGTATTTGTGCGAGATATATCCCGATTTGAGATATGTCATAATTGGCGAGGGGCCTCTCAAAGAAATGATTGAAAATACTATTATCAAGATGAATCTGGTAGATAAGATCATATTATTAGGTGAAGTGCCTGATTCGATCTTGGCATGGGCTTATCGCAATGCAGCGGTACTCGTATCACCAAACATTCCCGTAAGTGGAGACAAGGAAGGATTTGGATTATGCAATATTGAAGCTCCTTTTTTTGGCACACCTGTAATAGCCTCAAGAATTGATGGTATTCCAGATGCGATAACAGAGGGAATAACTGGTTTTTTGGTAGAGCCATTGAACCCAGATGACTTCATTCACAAAATTTCCATAATCCTAAGTGGCACGTACCAATTTGATAAAAAAGTAATGAGAGAATATGTTGTAAATAAATTTAGTAGTGCAAAAACGGCGAAATTGATTCTAAACTTAATCAAAGATCCTAAATGAATTCAGAATAGATTACTACCATCATATTATATACCGTTTAATTATGGCTAATAAAATCAATGCAATTTCGATTTTTGATTTTTTGAGCGTCTTTCCTTCATTCTGCCTACTTGAGTATAATCATCAAGCCTATGGAATTTTCTTGCAAGAGGTGCTACATAACCACATAATCATTCATCATAAAGCATCACAAGACGCAATATGAAAAATATCTGAATGATTTAATTAATAATACTATTTGAAAGGAGATTTGTAATAGAGAGGGTTATAAGATCAAAAGCCTAATAAAATATTTAACCACTTGATAAATAAATGCGATAAAAACAAAAGAAAATACATAACGATCAAATTAGAATCAAAAAAAAGGAGTAAAAGGCTTATGGAATTATGGATTATTGGAAGTACAAATGACCCAAAGTGCGGTGTTGCAAAATATATTCGGGAAATGATCGAACAACTCAATAGATATAATTTGTTTCCGTTAACATATAACCTCGATCTTAGAAACGGGTGCATCAAGTACATTATTGATGCAATCAGAATATTGACATCAATCAAAAATAGGCCGTCAATCGTACATTTACAATATACACCTACCACACTTGGGCCACTTATTACAGTTATTGTTTTTTTATTGAAGAGAGATGGATTAAAATTAATCATAACACTGCACGAGAAGCCGGAAGGATACTTAAGAAGAATCAAACTTGGATTGTTGAAAAGAATTTTCTTGTTGTTCGAACGCAGTCTCATCAATAAGTGCGATATTGTTATTGTCCATACCGAAGAACATAAAAATTTGATATCAAAGTATTATAAGGAAGTATCAAAAAAAGTACTAATAATTGAGCACAACATACCTCAGCGTCGCAAAAGTGAGATAATTGGAGCGACGAGTGAACTTGGAAATGAATTGCAGCTTTTGAAAAATAAGAAAATCATTGGATTTTTTGGTACATTTAGACCGAGCAAGGGCATTGACATTCTCGTGAAAGCATTTGCTGAAATTTCATATAACGAAAATCTTGCCCTATTATTGGCAGGAAGAGTTCGTAAGACGGACAAGAAATATTACTCGGAAATCCTTAATCTAATAAAAAAATTCAAAATTGAAGATAAAGTAAAAATAATCTTAGATGTACCAGATGAAGATATAAGTGAATTACTTCAAACTATGGATATTATCACGTTGCCATACTTAGAATGTACCCAATCTGGCGTGTTATTCAGGGAAATAATTCCACATATGAAGCCTGTGGTCATGTCCGACGTTGGAGGATTGGGTGAAGCCGCAAGAGCGTATGGAATAGGAGTAGTTGTACAACCAGGAAATCCCCAGGCATTGGCAGACGCTATCCTAGAATTGTTAAGAAATGATGACTTAAGGAAAAAAATAATATTGAATCAAGAAAAATTTTGCGAACTAATGAATCAATCTAAAACACCTAACGGGTATGCAAATTTGTATATGGAGCTTCTATCACCAAAAGCTCAGAATTCTTAGAAAACCATTTTTTCAATTTTATCAAGTCTCTCTAATTTTTACTAAGCAGAGATTTGATTTCCTCACACAATTTTGATGAAATCTTCTTCCACGAGTAATTTTCCGCAAAACTGCGCGTTGATACTTTTTCCATTTGTAAGGCATTTTCAATTTTCTCCGCAAGTTCATTTGGATCCGTGGAATAACATACAAACTCTTTTCCCAGTAGACTCTCAATGATTGGCGAGACTATGCCGAAATCGGTTGTAACGATTGGCCTACAGGCTGCGAGATACTCCATCAATTTAAGCGGAAAGGCGTATTGGGAAAAGTCGTTTGACAAGTACGGAATAACCAACACGTCAGAGGAGCTTATCGCGAAAGGAATGAGATCATAAGGAAGATCCAAATATATGTATTCGAGACCCAATAGATTGCTGATAATCTTATCCTTTTCTGGTCCACCACCAGTCAGTAATAATAATAGATCTTTCTTCTTTCTGGCCAAAATCCGATAGGCTTCGCAAAGGAGCAAAACACCATTGGTTTCTTCAAATGAGCCAGAGTAGCATATTATTTTCTTCGATAATGGCAAGCCTAAAATTCTTCTTGATGAATCCTTAGGATAATTCTGGAATAGTTCTAGATCCACACCGTTCGGAATTACCACAACGCGCTGCGATGTTCTTTGCAATAGCAAGTTTTTCAGTCTTTCGCTCACAGCAACAATAATATCCGATCTTCGTAACATTACTTCATTAATAATTTTTATAACTGGAATTTTCATAATTGGGTATGAATCATAATTATCTTGATTATCATATATATAAGGCCTCCCGATGATTTTTGATAGCATAAATGCCATAAAGCTTACCAATGGGTCACCAGATGCAATAATCACGCTAACCTGCTGTATTTTGGACCTACGAAAAAACAATCTCAACATTGATACGGGTATTGTCATTAATGTGTGCGAATGTATCTCCATATCTTCATCGACATTAATTCTAATGGATTTTGATTTATAGTAGTCGATGCAAAAAAAAATCACATGGCATCCTAAGGAGGACAATTCTTTCGCTATTTGATATTGTCTTCCAAATTTCTCCAGGATTATATCTCGTTTCGAAATTCGCCTCTTCGTGAAAAACAAAATTGTCACTTCGCTACAGGAGCGGAACCCATTACGCGCAATATTCTTTTCATTATTCGCCATTTTTCATCTCTTCCCTTCAAATACAAATCAAAAGATGGAAGAAGATATATATCTATTGCAAATTAAATCATAACATCACGAGATTTCTTATTTCCGTTGATCTGTAGAAGAAAAGAACAACCCGCAATTATCGATTTTCAGGTATTGCTATAATTGATCAAGTCATTGTTAAAAAAATGATTGAAAGAGGTCATTCTGGTTTCTGAAATTTAATGAAAATTATTTAATTTAGAAAGATAATTTGATTAATTGCAATTTAGCAAAGCGCTTTTGTTTCATAATGCAGGGCGATAAGAGTATGCGAAGACATCAAATTGAGCATCTTCCAAGGTCATTGAGAACTACAAATTATTAAAACAAACAAGGCCCCTCTTGCAGACATTAGATTGTACTTTAAAGACACCCGATCCTCTGCATAAGAATTGTATGTATCACTTCCGCAACTCTTTTCGCCGATACCGAGCCTTCGTTAAATTGGGCAGACGCAGAACTCCTTTTCATAATAGTCCTTTACAGACATAGGCTCTATTATGCTTTGGTAGGTTTTCAACTCCCTTTTTGAAACTCACAATGTTGAATGAACTCCCTAACAGGTAATGCCAGTAATAATAATGAATCATTCCCAATTATATACAGATTATGCAATATTCCACAAAAGATTATTCTCTCTCGTCGACGGGCACATTCTCGCAAAGCTCGCTAGATTACTATTTTGGAAAAACTTGATTTTGCAATACTACTTCCGAACAATCTTATTTGAGATTTAGCTATAAAAATATAGATAATCTTTTTTTGATTCCGCAATGTTGCAGGCCGAATTTTACCAGCCTCATACCTAGTGCTCAGACATCATTCACCTTATATTACCTTTCAAAGACTCCTTAGTCACTCAGCAATCATACCATTATTACAAGCATATCCTGTTTCTCTTTGAAATTAGCACAATATCGAAAAATGTGATCATATACAACGTTTTGTTAAAATCGACGGTTTCAATTATTGAAGATCAAAATATTGTGTATTTGTTATTACTGCGTAACTGGAATTCCAGTCCAATTTTAACTCCATCAAGAACCACATTAGATCAAGAGTGAAACTACCCATATAAACAAAAGAAAGAAAGTACTTGAAGAATTCTAGAAAAACGATTAGTCCCTATCTGAGTTTGGTGTACATCATCATATGACATCGTTTGAAGACGTTTTACGAAAATCAAATGCATTTCATACTTGAATACCGTAGATATTTTTATAACTAGACAAAAAAATTTCGGATAGAGAGTGGATTCAGGTCATCAAAGCTTACCCAGCTTAGCTGATTCATTAACTCATCTCTTTAATTAATCGCGCATAATAATGCACTCTCCTTTAGGAATTATGCCATCAATTTAATGTAATTGTTTTGATTTATAGGAGTAATAAAGAATGACCATGAAGGTATTTGCTGTCATCCCAGCGTTCAATGAAAAGGACATGATCAAGCAGGTAATCCAAGAGACTGAGAAATTCGTGGACCAGATTATCGTTGTCGATGATGGGAGCTCTGATGGCACCGCAACCGTCGCGCTCAGTGCTGGCGCAATCGTGATTTCCCACCCACGAAACATGGGCGTAGGCTCGGCCTTCGCAACAGGAGTCGAAAAAGCGCTATCATTAGGCGCGGATATTGTTGTTACCTTAGATGCAGATGGACAATTTAAGCCGAGCGATATTCCAAGATTAATCCAGCCGATCATCGAAGGAAAGGCGGATTTTGTTACTGGTTCCCGATTTATGAACAATGAACCCGTACCTGATATGAATGGTGTAAAAAGAATCGGCAATAAGTTTTTCACAAGACTAACGAGCTGGCTGACTGGAATGAACTTTACCGACACCCAATGCGGGTTCAGAGCCTATTCAAAAGAGACGTTGTTGCGCATAACAACTTTCGGCCGGTTCACATACACTCAGGAGGTTTTTTTGGATCTAGTCAACAAGAATATGAGAGTCGTCGAAATACCGATTAAGGTCCTCCCGCGTCAAAGCGGAAAATCGAAAGTCGTCAAAAACCCATTTTCATACGGACTCCGCGCTCTGAAGATTATCATGCAAACCGAAAGAGACCATCATCCTCTTCGGTTTTTTACAACAATTTCAATGTTTTTCATCGTTCCCTCAATAACAATGTTCGCATTTGTTTTGGCGCATTGGCTACTTTACGGAAAAACAAGTCCCTTTACCTCATTGTTGTCGTTATCAGGTACATTATTTCTCGTCGGTATAATTTTTATAGTCCTCGCCCTTATCGCCGATATGCAAGGCAGACAGAGAAAAATGCAGGAGGAAATACTATACCTTTTAAGAAGGCAACGATATTCATAACAATTAACGAGGGATCAATGGCATGAACTCGAGAGTCACCTCCATTTCCGAGAAAATCCGAGAAAGAACCGCGAAAATTGCGGTTATTGGTCTCGGTTATGTGGGCCTGAACATATCGATCAGTTTTGCTTGCGAGGGGTTCCAAGTTTATGGATTCGATGTCGACGAAAGAAAAATAGATTCGTTGCGAAATGGAATCAATTACATCCCTGAGGAAGGATTCATCTCGGAAATGCTTCCCAGAGTTATTTCAAAAAGTTTTTTTGTTTCCACTAATGTCGATGAGGCTTCAGCGATCGGTGATGTAATCATTATCATCGTGCCGACTGCAAACGGTAACACACCGACGATGGAATATCTGCATAATGCGCTTAACTCAATTATTAAAAACGATATTACTGGAAAACTCATCGTCTTGGAGAGCACCGTCAAAGTCGGTACCACGGAAGAAATTGTCGTACCGGCACTCGAAAAAACTGGTCTATTTGCTGGCAAAGACTTCTTCGTCGGCTATTCTCCAGAGAGAATAGATCCAGGGAACAAAGAAAGATCGCTCAGGAATATACCAAAAGTCGTCAGTGGCATCAACCCAGAGTCAGCGGAGATCACTGCTAAACTTTACGAGAATATCGTAAATGAAGTCGTCCTTGTCTCTTCAACGCGGACGGCGGAATTCATCAAACTTATGGAAAATGTCCAAAGAGATGTTAACATCGCCTTGATGAATCTTTTCGCAATAATGTGCGAAAAAGCAAATATCGACATTGAAGAAGCGATTTTCGCCGCATCCACAAAATGGAATTTTCACCCCTATAAAGCCAGCTGCGGAGTTGGCGGCCACTGCCTCAAAAAGGATCCTCTGCTCCTTGCGCATTCTTTTGATGGAGAAGGACTCGATCTCGGACTTATTTATGCCGCAAGAAAAATCAATGACTTGATGCCGACCTTGACAGCAGAAAAGGCATTATTGATCTGCTCTGATAAAATTGGTAAGAATGTTTCTGAGACGAAATTTGGCATTTTGGGATTGTCCTATAAGAAGAATTCATCGGATACCAGAAATGCCCCCGCATTCTACATTATCGATCATCTCAAGAAAAACGGAGCACAACACATTTATCCATATGATCCTCTCGTTAAAAATGGCATCATACAGGCCAAGGTTTCAGACATCCTCAACTCAGACATCATCATATTAACAGCGGCACACGATTGCTTTTCTGGACTCCTTGACAATTATGATGGTTATATTGTCGATGGGACGAATACTCTCGAACCCTCAGACAAGGTTATCGGCATCGGTCGGAATCACATCGATATGAAATTCAAAGACAAGTCGTTTGATGACTCGGTATTACCCAAAATACTCACCTATCAAAAGAAGAAACTCGCGTCGCCGAAGATTAACCATGGTTAATTTGGCGGGAAAATTATATATCAACAAAAGAAAGTCAATGGCGGGGTTATGATCGAGCAACGGTCTTCTAATGGGGATTTCACGATTATACTACCGACTCTTAACGAAAGCCATAATATCATACCGATGCTCGAAACACTCAATTCCCTATACCCATCGGCGAAAATCCTTGTCATAGACGATTCATCAACCGATGGCACGCAAGCAAAAGTCAAAGAATATGCGCATGTCCACAACCAAGTCTCTCTCATTGAGAGGAATATAGAGGACCGCGGTCTAACAGCAAGCGTCATGGAAGGCATTCTTTTCTCAGAAACACCTTACTTCGTCGTCCTTGATGCGGATTTCCAACATCCGCCTGAGGCAATTAAGGATATTGTAAGTGCACTGAAAAAG